>NZ_JABUMQ010000630.1:0-1846 GCF_013336645.1 Myxococcus sp. CA039A
GAGGTGGGGGCCGTGTCTCCACGGTGGGAGGAGCCTTGGCGGGGCACGCCGTGAGACAGAGGACACTGAAGCCGAGGGCCAATGAGGGCAGGGCGCGGTGCATGGGGCGCGGATATTGGCTGAATGGACGGTTGGGAGGGACTTCGTTTGATTCCCCTTGGACGACTCTCTAACCTTCGGTCCGTCATGAGCATTCGACGCCTCGTCCTCTTTTCGCTGGTGGCCGCCCTGGTGGCCCCGTCTTCCGCGCTCGCTCAGGCCGATGACCTCCTGGCCCCCCTCACGCCGTCGAAGTCGTCGAAGGCGAAGGCGGGCAAGACGAAGGTGGTGAAGAAGAAGAAGGCGGAGAAGGTGACGAAGAAGCCCGCGCGCACCAAGGCTCCGGCCACCGCGAGGGGCAGCAAGAAGAAGAACCTGCCGCCTCCCGACGAAGGCCTGCTGGCGCCGCTGGCCCCGGTGAAGACGGAGCTGGCGGTGTTCATCGGCGGCCCCGTCCGGGGTGCGCGGCTGACGCTGGATGGTCGCGACGTGGGGGTGCTCACGCCGGCTCCCACGCAACTGACGGTGACGCCGGGCGAGCACACGCTGGTGGTCCGCAAGCCGGGCTACGCGGAATACACGCGGCGGCTGGACGTGAAGGAGGGCACGCAGACGGAGGTCAAGGTGGCGCTGGAGGCCACCATGGGCTTCGCGCGAGCGCTCGCGGATGTGGCCGGCACCGTGGTGCTGGTGGACGACGTCGAGGTGGGCACGGTGCCGCTGAGCGACATCCTCCTCAAGCCCGGCTCGCGCGAAATCGAGTTCCGCGCCGAGGGCTACAAGTCCCACGTCCACAACATCAACGTGCTGGCCGGGACGAACTACGAGCTGACCGGGCGGATGCGCCCGGCGGTGGACACGGGTCTGGCGAGCAACACGGCGCGTGCCGGGGACTCTCCGCGCACCCCGCCGGTGCTGGACCCCTCGACGTCGATGCCGGACGAGCCGAACCCGGCCCTGTCGTTCGACAACGACTCGCCGGACGTGGAGGTGGAGAGCTCCAGCAAGCCCTGGTACGGGCGTTGGTACGTCTGGGCGGGAGTGGGCGCGGTGGTCGCGGCGGGCACGGTGGGCGCGGTGATGGCCACGCGGGACCCCACCCTCAAGCTGCAGGACGAGAACACGCTGTGCCCCGAGGGCTGCGTCTTCTTGAAGGGCGGAGCCCCACGCTCTGGTGGTGCCGGTGCGGGTCCCTTCAAGACGCCCGCGGTCGGCGGGCTGCGCTTCTAGGCTTCGGTGCTCCAGGCCGCGCCCGCGCTGCTTCCGCGGGAGCGCGGCCTGTCGGGCCTCATTCGCCGCGCAAGTCATCCTCGACGGCGCGCTGCTCCGGGGCGGTGAGCACCAGGTAGACGTCCGACACGCGGCCCACGCCCCAGGAGTCCAGGACGGTGACGCGGACCTTGAAGGGCGAGGACTCCGGCAGCAGCTCGGTGACGTCAATCTCGCCGGGCTCGAAGCCGAAGGCGCGGCGGCCCACGTTGTCGACCTGCTCGTTGCCCATGTGGACGCTCTCGGTGAAGCCCACGACGGCGCGCCGCACCACCTTCTTGCCCTGGCCGTCGAGCACTTCCAGCAGCAGGAAGTTGTCCACGCTGAAGCCGAGCGTGCCCTTGGCGTCGCCGTAGAGGCGGGCCCGCTGGCCATCCCTGCGCAGCACCGCGCTCTCTCCGAAGGTGACGACGCGAGGCGTGCGCTCGCCTTCGTCCGTGTCGACCTCCACGTCATCGCGCACCTTGTCGAAGGACTCCGTCTCCTGGGGAGGCGTGTCGGCCACGAGGCGGACGGCGCGGGGGGCCAGGGAAACAGA
>NZ_JABUMQ010000631.1:0-1812 GCF_013336645.1 Myxococcus sp. CA039A
GCGCGAGGGGGAGCGGGTGGCGTTGCTCCTGCCCACCTCGCCGGGCTTCATGGATGCCTTCTTCGGGACGCTGCTCGCGGGCGCGGTGCCGGTGCCGCTGTATCCGCCCGTCCGGCTGGGGCGCCTGGATGAGTACCACCGGGCCACGGCGCGGATGCTCCAGGTGACGGAGGCGAGCCTCGTCCTGACGGACTCTCGCGTGCGGCTGCTCCTGGGTCCGAGCGTGGAGAAGTCCCGCCCGCGCCTGGGCTGTCACACGGTGGACGACGTGTCGCGAGGGGACGAGGTGCGCGAGGTGGCGGTGGCGTCTGAGGCGCTGGGCCTCATCCAGTTCTCCTCCGGCTCCACGGTGGACCCGAAGCCGGTGGCGCTGACGCACGGAGCGCTGCTGTCGCAGGTGATGGCGCTGGAGGTGGCGATGCCCCTGTCGTCACCCGAGACGCCGCGCGTGGGCGTCAGCTGGCTGCCGCTGTACCACGACATGGGACTCATCGGCTGTCTGCTGTCCGCGCTGCACTATCCTGGGCACCTGGTGCTGATTCCTCCGGAGGTCTTCCTGGCGAGGCCCGCGCTGTGGCTGCGCGCGCTGTCGCGGCACCGGGGCTTCATCTCGCCCGCGCCGAACTTCGCCTATGGCCTGTGCCTGAAGCGGGTGAAGGACGCGGAGATGGAGGGCGTGGACCTGTCGTCGTGGAAACACGCGCTCAACGGCGCGGAGCCGGTGTCGGCGGAGACGTTGCAGCGGTTCGTCGAGCGCTTCGAGCGCTGGGGCTTCTCCGCGCGGGCGCTGCGTCCGGTGTATGGGCTGTCGGAAGCGTCGCTCGCGGTGACCTTCCCTCCGGAGGGCCGGGGGCCTCGCTCGCTCGGCGTGGACCCGACGGTGCTGGCGAGCGAGGGGCGGGCGGAGGCGGGCGCGCGGATGCTGGTGAGCGTGGGCGCGCCGGTGGCCGGCTTCGAGGTGGAGGTGCGCGACGAGCAGGGCGCGGTGCAGCCGGACCGGCGCGTGGGCCGGGTCTTCACGCGAGGCCCGTCGCTGATGACGAGCTACTTCGGTGACGCGCTCGCCACGCGGCGCGCGCTGACGCTGGATGGCTGGCTGGACACCGGGGACCTGGGCTTCATCGCGGACGGCGAGCTGTACCTGACGGGCCGCGCGAAGGACGTGGTCATCATCCGGGGCGCCAACCACGCGCCGCAGGCGTTCGAGGAGCCGCTCCAGTCCGTGGAGGGCGTGCGCACGGGGTGCGCGGTGGCCCTGGGCTTCACGCCCGAGGGAGGCCAGGACGAGGCGCTGCTCATCCTCGCGGAGCGCGGTGGCGACGCGGCGGAAGCAGACGTGGAGGAGCGCATCCGCGCGGCGGTGGTGGAGGCGACGGGGGTGCGGCCGCACACGGTGAAGCTCCTGGAGGCGGGGACGCTGCCCCGGACGTCGAGCGGGAAGCTGCGCCGGGGCGAGGCGCTGCGGCGCTACCTGTCCGGAGAGCTGTCGCCGCCGAAGAAGGTGGGCATGGTGGGCATGGCGGTGGAGATGGCGCGCAGCGCGCTGGCCATGGCGCGGGCGGAGCACGAGACGTGAGACGGTATGACGTGGCCGTGGTGGGAGGCGGGCCGGCGGGACTGGCGGTGGCCATCCACACCACGGCGCGTGGGCTGAACACCGTCGTCCTGGAGCGCGCGACGCTGCCCGCGGACAAGGCGTGCGGCGAGGGGCTGATGCCCTCGGGGCTCGCGGCGCTGGAGCGCCTGGGGGCGCTGGCGCACCTGGACCGCGCGGAGTGCTCGCCCTTCGTGGGCATCCGCTACGTGCAGGAG
>NZ_JABUMQ010000632.1:0-1812 GCF_013336645.1 Myxococcus sp. CA039A
GCTCGGCCCTCTGCCTCGATGACGCCGCACTGCGCGCCTCTCTCGCCGCGCTCCCCACCTCCAATCCTCCTCGCGTCTCCCTTCCCTCCCACCTCGCCTACGTCATCTACACCTCAGGCTCCACCGGACGTCCCAAGGGCGTGATGGTCCACCACTCCTCCGTGGTGAATCTCCTCTCCGCCCTCTCCTCTGCCGTCTACTCCGACGTCCAGCGCCCGCTCCGCATCTCCCTCAACGCGCCCCTCTCCTTCGACGCCTCCGTCAAGCAGCTCGTCTTCCTCGCCCAGGGCCATTGCCTCTGCTTCGTCCCTCAGGCCGCTCGCGAAGACGTCCCGCTGCTTCTCTCCTGGATTCAGAAGCACCAGCTCGACGTCTTCGACTGCGCCCCTTCTCACCTCCGCCTCCTCCTTGACGAAGGCCTTGCTTCTTCTCAGCGCCCCTTGCGTCTCCTCATTGGCGGTGAGGCCATCGACGACTCTCTCTGGGCGACGCTTTCCTCTTCGCCCTCCCTGAGCGCCTTCAACGTCTACGGGCCCACTGAGGCCACCGTCGACACCACCGCGCTCTCCATCCGCTCCTCTGCGCGTCCCGCACTCGGTGGGCCGCTCTCCAACGTCGCCACCTTCATCCTCGACGCCTCTCTCCAGCCCGCTCCCATCGGCGTCCCTGGTGAGCTCTTCATCGGCGGCGACGGCCTCGCTCGCGGCTACCACCTCCGTCCGGACCTCACCGCCGAGCGTTTCGTCCCCAATCCCTTCTCCTCGGTACCGGGGGCGCGCCTCTACCGCACCGGTGACAAAGCCCGTTGGCTTGCCCACGGCCACCTCGAGTACCTCGGCCGCATCGACTTCCAGGTGAAGCTGCGCGGCTTCCGCATCGAGTTGGGCGAAGTCGAGACCGCTCTCGAAGCGCTGGCTTCCGTCCACCACGCCGCTGCCCTCGTCCGTGAGGACGTCCCGGGCCTCAAGCGCCTCGTCGCCTACGTCACCCCCGCTTCCGTCGACACCTCGTCTCTTCGCGCGGAGCTGCTCCTCAGCCTCCCCGAGTACATGGTGCCCTCGGCCTTCGTCGCGCTCGACGCCCTGCCCATCAACACCCACGGCAAGCTCGACAGGAAGGCCCTCCCGGCTCCCGACTCCAGCCCCACCGACTCCTTCCTCGCGCCTCGCAACCCCACCGAGACTCGCCTCGCCGCCATCTGGGCAGAGGTCCTCCACCTCGACTCCGTCAGCGTCTCCGACGACTTCTTCGCCCTCGGTGGCCACTCTCTCCTCGCCACCCAGGTCGTCTCTCGCGTCCGCAAGGCCTTCGACGTCGAGCTGCCTCTTCGCGCTCTCTTCGAAGCGCCAACCATTGCGGCGCTCGCGGCTCGCGTCGATGCCGTGGGCCACGGGGACATGTCGCTCCAGCTGCCTCCGCTCGTGGCGGTGCCTCGTACTGGACCGCTGCCGCTGTCCTTCGCGCAGCAGCGCCTGTGGTTCCTCGACAGGCTCCAGCCGGGCAGTCCGTTCTACAACATCCCCTCGGCCATCCAGCTCCATGGGGGACTGAACCTCGCTGCGCTGGAGCGGGCGATTCAGGAGTTGGTGCAGCGCCATGAAGCGCTGCGCACTTCGTTCCACGTCCAGGAGGACGGAGAGGCCGTCCAGCACATCCATCCTCGGGTGGAGCTGTCCGTCCCGGTGACGGACCTGGAGGCCGTGCCCGAAGCCTCGCGTGAGACAGAAGCGCGGCGACTGGCCCAACTCGAAGCGCAGAAGCCGTTCGAGCTCTCCCAGGCCCCGCTGCTCCGTGCTTCCGTGCTTCGCCTCT
>NZ_JABUMQ010000633.1:0-1807 GCF_013336645.1 Myxococcus sp. CA039A
ACAGGAACCCCCGCCAGGCCCCGTGCAAGGTCCGACCGGGATGCCCACGCGCGACGAGTTCGTGACCGCGCCAGGGAAGGGGCCCAACATCCTCCCGATGGATGTGCCCCCGCTCGCGCAACAACATGCGCAGCAGGTGTCGGACGCATACCGCACGGGAGGCGCGAAGGCGGCCACCACGAAGTTGCAAGAGCTGGTGCAGGCGCAACCGGCACTGGACACGGCGTATGTGAATGGACTCATTCGCATGACGCAGCCCACGCTTCAGCAGGTGGGAGTGGAGCTGGGCGTCCGGGTCAGCAAGGACAAGGATGACAGCAAGAAGAACGGCATCACCCGCGACAGCCTGAATGCGCTGGCGGCGGTGGCGGAGCGAGCGGGGCCGGAGGGGCAGAAGGCCCTGGGCAAGGCGCTGGCCGATGGCCTCCCCAACAGCAATCAGCTCAACCAGTTCGACGATGTGCTGCAGGACATGAAGACCCAGAACCCCATTGGCGCGGTCTTGCTAGGCGGGGCGACCGTCACCGAGCTTCAGGCGTCCGGTAAGGACAAGGCCGCGAAGGAGCTCCAGAGGGAGCACAAGCCGCTGGACTATCAGGGGCAATGGAAACCAGGCCAGAAGCTCTCCGAGGCCAACAACGCCCACTCGACGAACACGCAGCATGACTTCAACAAGGCCGTGAAGGAGGGGAAGAACTGGGTCGAGGGGGATCTCCAGATGAAGAAAGACGGCGGCATGGAGATGAACCATGACGAGTACGACCCCAAGCTCTCCTTTCAGGATTGGCTCGCGAAAGGGAAGGCGCTGGGGGTGGGCGTGAAGGTAGACGTCAAGCTCGATGCCTTCAAAGGTGGAGCTACTCCGCAGGAGATTGAGGAGAATTCGATAAAGAAGAAGGCCGCCGTGACGGAGATGGTGAAGCAGATAGTGGACTCCGGCATCCCGGGCGAGCGGTTGATGTTCAGCGTGAACCCCTACGAGGCGGCGTGGATTCGGGAGGCCCTGGGCGACAAGCTCCCCAATGCCACCATGGGTATCAACACTCCTGACGGAGCGCTGACGAGCGACACCGCGGCGGCGATGCAACAACACATCACCGACAATGCCCCGAGGCCGGTGTCGTTCATCACGAGATACAAGGACATCAAGGACGCCTCTCCGGAGGTCATCCAGGCCTTGAAGAATGGAAAGGCAACCGTCTCTGTCTGGAACGACCCGGGGGACATGTCACCGTTGATTGAACAGGCCGATGACGTGGTCAGTGAGACGAAGAAGCTGAAGGAGCGCGGAGTGGATGGGATGGTTGACATCCGGGAGAGCCACAGCTGGGCGGTCGCCGCCGGCAAGTCCAAGGCCATCTACGAGGGCGCCAAGGACACAGCCGGCGACATGAAGGACTCCGTGGTCAGTGGATTCAAGAGCACCGTCTCCTTCGGGAAGTGGAAGTAGACGTCGCGACCTGAGCGCGGGTGCCCCAAGGCCTGGTTCTCGGGCCTTGGCGTGAGGACTGAATCAGAGACTCTGGAGGAAAGCTCGCAGCGAGTCGAAGGCGGTATGGGCGGGGTCGATACCTGCGGCGCGCCCTGGCTCGCGCAACCCCTTGGATTCCGGGCGTTCGTGCCGAAAGCGCGCGCTGAATGCAGGGGAAATGCGCCAGGTCGTCACGGTTCCGCTCCTCTGGGCAGGAAGCGCGGGCATCCCCCCCAGATCCGCGCGCCGCACGGAGATTCCCCCTTGAGCTTTGGCATCCGTTTTCGTCCCCCTGGCGCCGTCGACACCACGAACGCTACCCAGGCACCCACGGCC
>NZ_JABUMQ010000634.1:0-1775 GCF_013336645.1 Myxococcus sp. CA039A
CTCCTCCGCCCCCTGCTCCCCTTGCTCCCGTCGACTCCTTCGAGCCGGCGAATCGAATCGGCGCGAAGCTCAATCTGACGGGCCAGACGACGCCTCCGCCCTCCCTGGGCAAGGCAGGCATCCTCGGCTCGAGCCTCGCGGAGACCAGCACCGAGCTGCCTCCCGGAGCCTTCGAGCTCACCAACCCGCCGATGGGTCCCTTCAGCGGCAGCGCCACCTACGAGAAGACGGATTCCGTCAAGGAGGCGGAAGGCATCACCACCGTGACGATGGAAACCGAAATGGCGGTTTCGGGCGGCGCCAGCATTGAAAACAAGAAGCAGCTCGAGTTCGGGGTCGAGAAGACCTACGGCGTGAAGGCCGAGTACGAGCTGAAAATGCCGACCGCCGAGTACGAGAAGCTGAAGAACAAGCAAATCCCCACGCCGGACCCCGCCAGGCCGGAGACGATGCCCGAGGGCACCTCCATCACCCTGAACGACTCGCGGTTCAGTGGCACCACGCTCAGCGGCGCCTTCAGGGGCATCAGCGCCGAGTCGGGCCTCACCCAAGGGAAGGGAAACTCGTTCTCCGTCGACAAGACGGGGCCCACCACCATCCAGGTGACAGCGGGTCCTACGGAGGCCGTCGAGAGCCGCGGAAGCCTGGGCCTCAGTGTTGGTCCGGCAAGCATCGGCGTGGGCAACACGAAGAGCCTGGAGACCTTCCGGCTCAAGACAGCCGAGTTCGACGTCGGCACGCCGGAGGGCAAGGCGGCGTATGAGCAGTTCCTGAAGGACGGCACGTTCCCCGCCCAGGACGGCCCGGGCGTCGCCAAGTCGGCCACGGTGGAGAAGCTCAATGCCGAGTCCGCCACCAGCCTCGACGTGGGGCTTGGCCCCTTCGAAGCCTCGGTGAACATCAATGACACCCGATTGGAGTACGTCAAGACGACCTACGCCGACGGCTCCTACGACAGGTCCTTCGACGCGAAGCTGCACAACGGAACACCCGTGCGCATCGAACAGCACTTCAACGCGGACAACACCGAGGACACGTCCAAGACCGAGGTCTCCCTGTTCCTGGAGGGTGCGAAGGGCGACGTCGAGGAGCAGTTCGCGCGCAACTTCCAATCGAAGGAGAACACGGAGGTGGACCAGTCCGCGTTCGACAAGGAGAACGACGTCCTGTTGACGTTGAATGCCGAGGACGCCATGGCGCTATCGGACCGCGCCAAGAAGTACGTCGAGAACTGGCAGAAAGAGCACAAGGGCGAATCGCGGCGGGGACAGGACGACACATTCCCCCCCAACAGGCTCATCGATGCCCTCGCCAACGCCAAGACCCCCGCCGAGGTGGGCTCCGCCCTGATGGAAGCCTACGGGGGTGAAGGATGGACGAGCGAGACCTTCGATTACCTCGCCCGGACGAATGGCAAGTTCGAGCCGCTGCCGGGCGTCATCGAGGCCAGACACCGCGACGCCTATTCACCCGATTGACCTCGGGTGGCCGGGCCCCTACTTCCGGGGGCCCGGTGCCTGGCGCGGATTCCCAGCGACCCTGGCTCACACCTCGATGCGGTTGCGCCCGTTCGACTTCGCGCGGGTCAGCCGCGCATCCGCGGCGCGCAGCAGCTCCTCCATCGTCGCTCCGTCTCCGGGCGCCTCGGCGATGCCTCCGCTCACCGTAATCCCGAAGGACTCTCCCCCGTCGCCGTCGAAGGTCATCTCCGCCACCTCCGCCAGCGTCCGCGACAGAATCGCCTTCGCGCGCTCCTTCGTCTCCCCCAACAACCC
>NZ_JABUMQ010000635.1:0-1773 GCF_013336645.1 Myxococcus sp. CA039A
TTTGACGGCTCTCCCGCACTTCGTGTGGTTCCCGTCTGGGGCAAGGACAGATGCGGCAAACGGCCAGCAGGGCGAATACACCCTGGGAATGGAACCGCTGTACTCCCTTCCTGGCTGCCGCATGGAGCGGGTGACGCGCGGCAGTAGTGCGGACGTTGTCCTTGTGGCGCATCTGGAGGGCACTGGGGCCCGGTGTCCTGCCTGCCAGACGCCCAGCACCTCGGTGCACGGCAGCTATGTCCGACGCCCTGCAGACCTACCCGCCGCAGGGCGCGCTGTGCAACTCGAGCTTCGAGTGCGACGCTTCTGCTGCCGAAACCCGGACTGCGCCCGCCGCACGTTCGCGGAGCGGCCGGTGCGCCTGGTGGCCGCTCAGGCTCGGCGGACGCGTCGGCTGGCCACCGCGCAGTGCGCCGTTGCAATCACAGCCGGAGCAGAGGCTGGGGCCAGGCTGCTCAATCCCCTGGCCATGCCCACCAGTCCCGATACCCTCCTGCGGCTGATTCGCCGCGCTCCGCTGCCTGCTCCCAGCCCCGCTCGCGTCCTCGGCCTCGACGACTGGGCGCTGCGCAAGGGACGCACCTACGGCTCCATCCTTGTCGACCTGGAAGAGCACTGCGTGCGGGACGTGTTGCCAGACCGCTCGACTCCCACGGTGAGCACTTGGCTACGCCATCACCCCGGCGTGGAAGTCATCGCCAGGGACAGGTCGACTGAGTACGCACGGGCGGCGATGCTGGGAGCTCCGGATGCCCTGCAGGTGACGGACCGCTGGCACTTGCTGCTGAATGGACGGCAGATGATGGAACGATGGGTGGCCGGCGCTCACGCTCGCCTTCGAGCGCTGCCCGCGGTATCGAATGAGTCCGCGACGCCAGCACGCCGTCACAACAGTTTCTCGCGAACTCACGCTGAAGCTCGTGCTCAAGAGGCGAGTCGCTCTCGACGTGTCGCCACATACGAAGCCGTCAGACGTCGTTACTTGGCAGGAGAACCCCTGGTGAGGATTAGTCGCGCGCTTGGGCTGGCGCGAGGGACGGTGCGCCAATTTGCATTCGCCGAAGCCTTTCCCGAGCGCGCGGCGGGCATGCCCAGACCGAGCATCCTCGATCCTTACTTGAAGTACCTGACGCGGCGACATGCCGCCGGGTGTGAGAACGCTTGCGAACTCTGGCGGGAGATTTGCGCCCAGGGGTTTCGCGGCACGTCTCGACAAGTCCGCCGGTGGCTCCAACTGCGACGAACCGTTTTGCATTACCCAGGAGCGCACGGCCATCCCAACAGCACTTGGTGGGCGACGGGGAAACGCCACGACGCGCTCGCATCACCGAAGCAACTGGCGTGGCTGTGCGTGAAGAGCTCTGCTGCGCTGACATCTGCCGAGGCCATGACACTGGCGCGTATCGCGCAGGACCAGGAAGCGGCGCGTGTTGTCGCATTGGCCCAGCGTTTCTGTGAACTTGTGCGCTCGCGATGCATTTCACGAGGGACACGGCGAGCGAGGTCTTGTCAGCCTTTCGACGAGTGGCTGCGGCAGGCACGTGAGTGTGGAGTTCGCGCGGTGCAGACCTTTGCAGCAGGCCTCGAACAAGAGGGCGATGCCGTCAGGGCTGCATTGACTTCACCCTGGAGCAACGCTCAAGCCGAGGGCCAAATCACGAAGCTCAAGCTCCTCAAGCGTCAGATGTATGGCCGAGCCAACTTCGACCTGCTGCGTCGCCGCGTACTGCTCACCGTTTGACCCCACGGTCCACACGAAGTGCGGGAGAGCCG
>NZ_JABUMQ010000636.1:0-1762 GCF_013336645.1 Myxococcus sp. CA039A
CTCTCCGGCCGCCGCCCCGAAGCCTCCCACCGAAGCCCGTCGGAGCGAGGCCGCTGCCCCCCGTGCGAAGAACGCGGTGAAGGAGAAGCCGAAGGTGAAGGCCCCCAAGGGGCGGCGCTTCGTGGCGCTCTCCGGCAACATCGGCGCGGGCAAGACGACGGCGGCGAAGATGCTCAGCCAGAGCTTCGGCTACGAGCTGTTCGACGAGCCCGTCATCGATAATCGCTTCCTGCGCGACTACTACTCGGACATGTCGCGCTGGTCCTTCACGCTCCAACTCGAGTTCCTCATCCGTCGCGTGGAGCACCACGAGCTCATCCACTCGTACCGCCGCAGCTGCGTGCAGGACCGCACGCTGTACGAGGACCCGGAGATTTTCGCCAAGTACCTGCACGGCCTGGGGCACCTGACGAACGCGGAGCTGGACCTCTACTACGAGTACTTCCAGCGCCTGTCGCGCCACATCATCCGCCCGGACAAGGTCATCTGCTTCGAGGTCGGCAGCGTGGACGTGTTGTTGGAGCGCATCCGCACCCGCGGCCGCGAGGAAGAGAAGGGCATCCGCCCGCAGTTCCTCCGAGGCCTCAACGGCTACTACGCGTCCTTCCCCCAGGTGCTCCAGGAGAAGTACGGCGTGGAGTGCCTGGTGATGGATGTGTCCCGCCAGGACATCCGCCGGGGCCGGGGCCGTGAGGAGTTCCTGGACCGCGTCTCCACCTTCCTGGCATGAGGCACGGGGGGCCACGCATGCGCCCCCCAGTCCCTGCATGGAAGGTGTGAGATGTCGGACATGACGCCCAAGCGAGCCAAGGACACGGAGGTGGTGATGACCCAACTCATCCTGCCTCCGGACGCCAACAACCTGAACGCGGCGTTCGGCGGGAAGGTGATGGAGTGGATCGACATCTGCGGCGCGGTGGCCGCCCAGCGTCACTGCCGGCAAGTCGTGGTGACGGCGTCCATGGATGACCTGCACTTCCACGCGCCCATCAAGGTCGGCTGGATTGCGCTCTTGCACTCGCGCGTGCTGGCCGCCTTCCGCACCTCCATGGAAGTGGGCGTGACGGTGCACGCGGAGAATCCCCTCACCGGCGAGCGCACGCTCACCACCAGCGCGCTCCTGACTTTCGTGGCCATCGACAAGGACGGCAGCCGCGTCCCGGTGCCGCCGCTGCTGATGGAGACGGACACCGAGCGCGAGTCGTTCCGGGAGGCCGAGGCGCGACGCGCCCAGCGCCTGGCGCGGCAGAAGGAAAACCAGTCCTGGTTGAAGGTGATGCAGCCCATCGCCGGGGCCTGAGCAGGCCCGCTCGGAATGGGGAAAGCACGAGGGCGGGCAGCACACCCACCCTCGTGTCGGCTCGCGAGCACCCGCCCACGCCTCAGGAAGCGTGGACCGTCGCGAGCCACGTCACGCCACGACGGGAACTCAGGTCGTGAACGAGGTGCCGCAGCCGCAGGAGGACTTCGCGTTCGGGTTGTTGAACTTGAAGCCCGCGCCAGTGATGGCGGAGACGTAGTCGATCTCCGTGCCGGCCAGGTACTGGGCGCTCATGCCGTCGGTGGCGAGCTTCACGCCGTCCTGCTCCCAGACGCTGTCGCCGGCCTTCGACTCCTTGACCAGGTTCAGGTCATAGCCGAGGCCGCTGCAGCCGGCCGGCACGACGCGGATGGAGAAGAAGTAGCCCTCGAAGCCCTGGTCCTTGATGACCTTCTTCACCTGCTGGATTGCGCCTTCCGTCAAACGCACGGCCTCGGGCGG
>NZ_JABUMQ010000637.1:0-1758 GCF_013336645.1 Myxococcus sp. CA039A
GTGGCGGGCCTGGGAATGGAGGCGGTGTCGCCGATGCTGGACGTGCGAGCGCGCCTGGAGGGGCGCCTTCAGCGCGGAGGCTTTCGGCAGGGCGCCTTCGGCCCGGACCACGAGCTGGCGCGCTTCCAGGTGGCGGGCGCGTCCTCGGTGCCGCTGGCGGAGGCGTCCTTTCCGGAGGGGGCTTCGGCCTACGGTGAGGTGATTTTCGGCTGGGATGCGGTGCGCCTGGATGGCATGCGGCGGCGACACCTCTTTGTCTCCCTGGGCGTGGAAGCCTTCACCTGGGGACGGGTGGATGTGGATGGGCGCGTGGAGACACACCTCTTCCACCAGGACTTGAGTCTGGGCGTGGGGGGACTGGCGACAGGCATGGGACAGCCGGGCGCGCGCTACCTCGTCTCGGGTGAAGCCCGGTGGCGGTTTCTCGGAGGGCGGCTGTTCGCGGTGGGGCAGGGCGGCACGCTGCTGTTTCCTTCCCCGGAGGGGACGCTTCGGCCAGGGGCCTTCGCGGCCTTGGGAGTGGGGGTGGATGATGAGCGCTGAGCGGCTGCCGTGGAGAGGAGCCCGTCTGGTGTTGGCCCTGGTGCTCCTCATCGCGGGGTGTGCCTCGCGGCCCACTCGGGCTGATTCTGGAGCCACCCTTGAATCCCGCTCGGGTCGGGCGCGCATGTTGGCGCTGGGGAACAACGCCGTCGCGCCCGAGGACACCTCCGACCTCGCGGCCGAAGTCGGGCCGCTGCTGCATCGCCGTCGAGCTCCGTCAGCGACGACCCCGGGCGCGGGTCGCAACGGAGGTGAGACGTCGCCCCTGCCCATCGTCGACCTCATGGACGCCTGCGGAGACGTGCCCTCTGGCTGGCCGCGCCTGTCCACGGATGAGGAAGTGCTGGCGCCCTTCCTGGAGTGCCTCACTCCAGCGGCCTTCCTGGCCTTCCAGCGCACGGTGGACATGCCCCGGCTGGTGGAGTCCCTCTCGGCCTGGAATGCCGTCCGGCTGGGCGCCCTGGGCCCGTTGGAAGCCGAAGCGGCCAGCGTCCTTCTCAAGAAGCGCGTCGTCTTCCTCTCCACCGCCGCCGAGAAGTACGGGCCAGGGCAGGCGGAAGTCCTTGCCCTCTTCGTCTTCCACACCACCTTCGACGACGAGGCGCGAGACGTGCTGCGCCTGCTGGCCGAGGACAGGCTGCTGAAGCGCGCCCTGGGGGGCATGGCGAGCGTCCATTCGGAGTTGTCGGCGAGGGGGCTCGACCTGGAGGACTTCCCGGAGAGGGGCTTCCTCGCCAGCGACCTCGCGCGAGGGTTGGGGAAGGCCACGGATGAAGTCGCCTCCTCCATTCCCCTCGTGGGTGGAAGCCGAAGCGTGGAGGCCTCCTTGCCGCCTCGGCAGCTACCTCCCCCGTACCGTGCGGCGTACTGGGAGGTGGAGAAGGCGCAGTACCTGGGGGCCTTCGCACCGGGCAACGTGGCCTTGGCCTCCTTTGACCACCTCACCTTCGGCGTGCCCCTGGGCTTCTACTTCCTGGCGGCCGGGACGGTGCAAGGCGGGGTCTCCCTCTCGAAGGGCGAGTACGAGGAGGCCACGCGGCGGCTGGCGCCCGCGGCCCTCATGGTGGGCCTGTACTCAGGAGGAACGGGTGCGCGCGCCTTCCGTGAAGCGGGTCTCGCCAGGAAGGAGAGGTTACGGCTCCAGGCGACAGTGCCTCGCGTAGAGGCGCTGAAGGCCGTGCTCGACAGGTTGGAAGCGCGGGCGGGGGCGGGGGC
>NZ_JABUMQ010000638.1:0-1757 GCF_013336645.1 Myxococcus sp. CA039A
CCTCCGGCGGGGGGCCCACGGAGGCCTTGGCGAGCACCTCCGCGTTGCCACCCAGGAGGATGTCCGTTCCACGGCCGGCCATGTTGGTGGAGATGGTGACGGCGCCCTTGCGGCCCGCCTGCGCGACGATGTCCGCCTCGCGCTGGTGCTGCTTGGCGTTGAGGACGTTGTGGGGGACGCCACGCTTCTTCAGGAAGTTGGCGACCACCTCGCTCTTGGCGATGGACACCGTGCCCACCAGCACCGGCTGCCCGTTCTTGTGCAGCTCTTCAATCTGCGCGGCCACCGCCTCGAACTTCTCGCGCTCCGTCTTGTAGACCACGTCCTGCTGGTCCTTGCGGACGTTGGTGCGGTTGGTCGGGATGACGCGGACGTCCAGGTTGTAGATCTTCGCGAACTCCTCCGCCTCCGTGTCCGCGGTGCCCGTCATGCCGGACAGCTTGGTGTACATGCGGAAGTAGTTCTGGAACGAGATGGTCGCCAGCGTCTGGTTCTCGTTCTCGATCTTCACGCCCTCCTTGGCCTCAATCGCCTGGTGGAGGCCGTCGGACCAGCGGCGGCCCGGCATCTGGCGGCCGGTGAACTCGTCGACGATGACGACCTCGCCGTCCTTCACCACGTAGTCCTTGTCGCGCTTGTAGAGCGTGTGCGCGCGCAGGCCCTGCTCCACGTGGTGGAGCGTCTCGATTTCGCCCGGATCGTAGAGGTTCGACACGCTCAGCCGCTTCTGCAGCTTCTCGATGCCGTCATCCGTCAGGGACACCGAGCGGTGCTTCTCGTCCAGGGTGAAGTCCTGGTCCGGGACGAGGCCGGGGATGACCTGGTCCACCCGGTAGTACTTGTCCGTGCTGTCCTCGGTGGGACCGGAGATGATGAGCGGGGTGCGGGCCTCGTCGATGAGGATGGAGTCCACTTCGTCGACGATGGCGTAGTTCAGCTCGCGCTGGACGTAGTCCTGCAGGCGGAACTTCATGTTGTCGCGCAGGTAGTCGAAGCCGAACTCGTTGTTCTGCCCGTAGGTGATGTCCGAGCGGTAGGCTTCCTGGCGCTGCTTGTCCGACAGCTCGTGGAGCACGCAGCCCGTCGTCATGCCCATGAACTTGTAGACGCGCCCCATCCACTCCGCGTCGCGGCGGGCGAGGTAGTCGTTCACCGTCACCACGTGCACCCCGCGCCCGGACAGGGCGTTGAGGTAGCAGGGCAAGGTGGCCGTCAGCGTCTTGCCTTCACCGGTGCGCATCTCCGCGATGCACCCCTCGTGCAGGAACATGCCGCCGATGAGCTGGACGTCATAGTGACGCTGGCCGATTTCGCGGCGCGCGCCTTCACGGATGAGCGCGAAGGCCTCGAAGAGCATGCTGTCGAGCGGCCTCCCGTTCTGAATCTCCTGCTTCAGCCGAGCCGTCTCGGCAGGAAAGTCCTCGTCCTTGAGGGCCCGCATCCGGCTCTCCAGCTCGTTGATGCGGATGACCTTCTCGCGGGCCTTCTTGAGCTCGCGCTCATTCTTGGTCCCGATGAGCTTCTTCAGCGTCCATTCGATCATTCGTTGACTCTCTCGCGGCCGGAGAATCCTCGAAGGACGGCGGCGAGTGAAGGGAAATCCCTGGAGATGTAAGGGAGGCTTGGTGGGAAACCACGCGCGCCTCTTGAAACTTCCTCTCGGCCGGTTGCCCAGCGCGCATCGGTTCAGAGTAAAGCGGAACGGAGCCCACGCAATGTCCCCTCCGCGAAATCCCCGCCGCCGGCCTGCCCGGGGC
>NZ_JABUMQ010000639.1:0-1740 GCF_013336645.1 Myxococcus sp. CA039A
GCGCTTCGATGTCCTCGTACGTCGCCGGCTTCCGACCCTTGCCCTGTCCCACGCCCACCTCCGTCGATGGAACCTCTGGGATTCCATCCGTAACACCCTACCCTGAAGGGTGTCTACCTCGTACGTAGGCAGTCTACCGGCCGGTCTGACATGTCGGGTCCACCCCGGCCGCCACGTCCCGGAACGCGCGGAGTTACGACGCCGTCTTCCGCTTCTTCGGCTTGGGGACGAACACGTCGCTGCGCGGATGGAACTCGTCGTAGACGGAGCGCAGGCGGGCGCTGTTGACGTGGGTGTAGATCTGCGTGGTGGCCAGGTCCGCGTGTCCGAGCATCTGCTGCACGGCCCTCAAGTCAGCCCCGCGCTCCACCAGATGCGTGGCGAACGAGTGCCGCAGCTTGTGGGGGGACAGGGGCTTGAGGATGCCCGCCTTCAGCGCATAACGCTTGAGCAGCTTCCAGAACCCCTGCCGCGTGAAGCCCGAACCCCGGGGCGTCACGAACAAGGCCCGCGACTCACGCCGACCGAGCATCGCCGGGCGGGAGTTGCCCAGATATTCCTGCGTCTTCTCCACCGCCACGCGCCCCAACGGCACCACGCGCTCCTTGGAGCCCTTGCCCTTCGCCACCAGGTAGCCCGCGCTCAACTGCACGTCGTTGACGCCCAGCCCACACAGCTCGCTGACACGGAGGCCCGTGGCGTAGAGCACCTCCAGCATCGCCTTGTCGCGCAGCCCCGCCGGTGTCCGCTCGTCCGGCGCGGCCAGCAACTGCTCCACCTCTTCCAGCGTCAGGAACGACGGCAGCCTCTTCGCCGAGCGCGGCGTGTCCACGTCCTCGGTCGGGTCCTTGTCCGCCAGTCGCTCGGCGACCAGGAAGCGGTGGAAGCTCCGAAGCGCGGCCAGGTGCCTCGCCTGACTGCGCTTGCCCAGCCCGCCCTTGGACAGTGACGACAGGTGCGCCGTCACATCCTCCTGCCGGACCCGCGTCGCATCCTCCACGCCCCGTGCGCGCAGGTCCTCGAAGTAGACGGTGAGATCCGCGGCATAGGCATCCACCGTCTTGCCGGACAGCCCACGCTCCGCGCGGATGAAGGCGATGAACGCGTCGAGCAATCCTTCCATGCCCCCCAGGCTAGCGGAGCCCCGCGCGGAGGCAATCTGGCGACGCACGTGTCACGACACCCAGGCCCCAGGCCAGCCGACCCCGCGGGCCCCGGACTCAGGGATGCGGCCCGCCCGCGCCCTCCGTCGACGCGCGCTCCAGCGCCTGCACCACCCACGGCCAGCCCACCAGGATGTTCCCCGGCGAGCGCAGGCAGGCATCCGCCACCGCGAGCACCTCCGCGGGCCGCGAGCGCACCGCCAGCGCCAGGTGCCTGCCCAGGAACGGATGCGGCAGATAGCTCAGGTTGTGGTGGCGCACGGGAACCCACTGCAGCGTCGGACGCCCCGTCCACCGCTCCACGGCGTACGCCACCGCCGAAGCCAGCACCTCCAGCGCGTAGAGCGGCAGCCGGAACGCGCTGACCAGGAAGACCACCAGCGCCGCCGCCGCCACCGCGCCCGCGAAGGACACGTTGGCCTGACGGCTCCACACCAGCATGGGCACCAGGCTGGTGATGATGGCCGCCGTCTGCACCCGCCACACGGACGGGCCTCGTCCACCGGAGATGCTCGCGATGCTCCCCACCGACAGCCCGGACACCATGCCCAGGCAGGCCCCGACCGCGATTCCCGCC
>NZ_JABUMQ010000063.1:0-39033 GCF_013336645.1 Myxococcus sp. CA039A
CCCCCGCCAGTGCGCTTCCCAGCGCCTCGCGTGCCCGCCGCTGCAGCGCGGCCGGGTGTGGAGTGCGCAGCCAGTACACGCTGACTTTCAGCGACTTCGCGTACAGCGTCTCCACCTCCACCGCCGCAGGGGGCCCGCTCGCGCTCCCGTACGCCACCAGGTGCCCGAAGGCCGCCAGCGACTCCAGGCTGCTTGCCCATGTGCTGGCACCCACGGAGTCCAGCACCACCTCCACTCCAGCTCTACCGGAGCTGGGGGCGGCTGGGATTGCGGTACGCGGCTATATCCACTGGCGTTGGGGCTTGGCGGCGCTTCCGTACGCAACGCCTGGTGCCTGGGAGGGCGCCAGTGGCTGGCTCGATGATGCCTGCCGCACGCGTGCGCAGGCTCGACTCTCACTGGCGCGGTCTCAAATCCGGCGCGTGGCTTCAAACCGCTTGCCCACATGTTGGCTCCGCACGGGCCGGTACGAACTCTCCTGTTCCACCTGCGCCGGACTGCGTCGCTGGGTTCTACCCACGGATCCCAGGTGGCCTCGCGGGATGGTGGTCTGCTCCAGCGACGCCGCAGGCGCTCCGGTTGTCGCTGAACACCGTGAACGACAGGGGGCGATGTAGGGCTTCACCTCGCGGCTTGGGGCATGGGTCGTCCGGCATGTGACGCGCCGCCTCCTTCCCGCTCCTGCTTCCATGGGGCTCAGAAGCGTTCAAGCTCCCGAATTCCTTGAGGTTTCAGGGGTGTATGCGTGTTTGACTCGCTATGAAGGCTGCGACTAGAGTCCAGTCCTCCGCCCGGTCTGCGCTCCGCCTGCCGCGGTGCTCCCCGGCCCCGGACCGCTCCACGAGATGAAGAAGCCGACCCTTTTTGGGAAGTACCTGCTCCTCGAGCGCATCAACGTCGGCGGAATGGCCGAGGTGTTCATCGCGAAGGCCTTCGGCGTCGAGGGCTTCGAGCGCATCCTCGCCATCAAGAAGATCCTCCCCACGATGGCGGAGGACGAGGAATTCATCACGATGTTCATCGATGAGGCGCGGATCAGCGTTCAGCTGAACCACGCCAACGTCGTGCACATCCACGAGCTCGGGAAGCACGACGACACGTACTTCATCGCCATGGAGTACGTCGCGGGCCGCGACGTGCGGACCATGCTGGAGCGATACCGGCGGCGTAAGGAGATCATGCCCACCGCGCAGGCGGTGTTCATCGCCTCCAAGCTCTGTGACGGCCTGGACTACGCTCACCGGAAGAAGGACGCACGCGGGCAGGACCTGCACATCATCCACCGTGACGTGTCGCCTCAGAACGTCCTCATCTCCTATGAGGGCGAGGTCAAGGTCATCGACTTCGGCATCGCCAAGGCGGCCAACCGCTCGCAGAAGACGCAGGCCGGCATCCTCAAGGGCAAGTTCGGCTACATGAGCCCGGAGCAGGTCCGGGGCATGCCCATCGACCGGCGCAGCGACATCTTCGCCGTCGGCGTGCTGCTGTACGAGATGCTCACCGGTGAGAAGCTCTTCGTCGGTGAGTCGGACTTCTCCACGCTGGAGAAGGTGCGCAACGCGGACGTTCCGCTTCCTCGCGAGTTCAATCCGAACATCCCGCCGGGACTCGAGAAGGTCGTCCTCAAGGCGCTCGCGCGTGAGACCGAGGACCGCTACCAGTGGGGTTCGGATCTCGCCGAGGACCTGATGCGCTTCCTCCTCGCCGGGGATGCCATCTACTCGTCGAAGCACCTCTCCTCCTACATGAAGGAGGCCTTCGCGGAGGACATGCTCCGCGAGGCGGAGAAGATGGAGCGCTACGCGGGAATCGAGCGCCCGGATCAGATCGAAACCTCGGGCGTCACCGTTCCCCCCTCGCCGCCGCGCCAGAGCACGAGGCGCCCGCCGCCCGCGGTGGTGGTGACGGGTTCTCCCGCAGGTCGCGCGCCCACGGCACCGGCTCATCCCGCCCCGAATTACATTCCGCCCCCCACGGCCGAAGAGCTGGAGGAGATGGACGGCGGTGGCGCCGACAAGACGCAGATCGTCGACTCGACCCAGACCTTCATGTCCCCGGAGACGCGCGTCGCCGAGAGCAGCGTGCTGGTGGACGACAGCATCACGGGGCGTTCGGAGATTCCGACCCTCCAGGGCAGTAGCACCGCCTCGGCCTACCCGTCGCGGGAGCCGGAGCCCTCGATGCGCAAGGGCAAGAGCGGACCCAAGTCCCAGGTCGTCATCGCCAGCGAGGACGGTGAGGCCTACGCGGGTGCGACGATGATCGGCCCCGCGCCGACCGCGCCACCCACGCGCTCGAAGGCCTCGGCGGAGCCGCCCGAAGAGACCACCGGCAACATCACCGTCTCGGCGAACGGGCGGAGCAATCGCGTTCCGCAGCGTGGCTCGTCACCCCAGCACCAGGATGCCGGGGGCTACGACGCACCCCAGGATGATGGGGGCTACGACACACACGACGGCTACGGCTCCGAGGACGGCGGGGGTTATCCCGACGACACCCAGGAGCGCGAGGAAGTCACCGGGACGCAGACGCCCGCGCCCGCGCCGAAGAAGGGCGCCAAGGCCACGGCCAAGCCCGTTCCTGTCGCGAAGCCCAAGACCAAGACCAAGTCCAGGCCCGCCGCGAAGGGTTCGCCCCTGCAGTCGCTGGCGAACCTTCCCAAGCCGGTGCTCTTTGGCTCCGCGGCCGGCATCGCCGTGGTGGTGCTGCTCCTGTTGGTCGTGTTGTTCGGCGGCCCTTCTGGGGAGCAGGTCACCTTCACCGTGCCGCAAGCCGGCGCCGTCGTCGAAGTGAATGGGCAGAGGGTCGAGCCCAACATGATGCTGGCCCTTCCGGCCGGCGACTACGAGGTCGTGGCCAGTGCTCCCGGGCACAAGCCCGAGAAGAAGTTCGTGACGGTGGTCGAAGGCCCACCCCTGGCCGTGTCCTTCAACCTGGTCCCGGAGGTCGTGGCGCAGGCTCCGCCGGAGGAGCCACCCGCGAGGCCCTCGGAGCCCGTGGCCAACCCGGGAGGCCAGGAGCGGCCTTCGGGCACCATCGTGGACCCGGGGCAGACGGGGACTCCAACGCCCCCCCAGAACCCGGATCCTCCGACCGCCGTCGTCGACGCTCAGCCTCCCGACACCGCTCCCGCCCCAGGCACGGAGACGCCCACTCCGCCTCCCACGCAGAAGCCTCCTCCCGCGAACCCTGTCGTGGAGAACAAGCCCGTGGAGCCTCCGCCGCCTGCGCCCAAGAAGCTCGCTGCTGTCTTCGAGGGTGAGAGCGGCGCGGAAATCGCCGTGAATGGAAAGAAGGTCGGACGCACCCCGGCCGCGCGGCTCGCCAACCTGGAAGTGGGGAAGACCTACCAGTTCACCGCGAAGCTGGCGGGCTACAAGACCTACTCCGGAGAGTTCCTGGCCGAGGGTGATGGCGGTGAGCTGACCATTTCCTTCGACCTCACCAAGGAGGAGAAGCGCGTCGAGACGGTGAAGCCTCCTCCCGCGCCTCCGACCCCGCCGAAGCCGAAGGCCACGGGAATGCTGGCTTGCAGCACGAAGCCCGCGGGCGCCGAAATCCTCGTCGACGGCAAGAAGACCGGCCGTCAGACGCCGGTGACGCTCGGAAGCCCCCTCGTGCTCCCAGTGGGCAAGAGGAAGATCTCCTTCAAGCTCAATGGCAAGACGACCAAGCCCGTCGTTGTCTCGATCTCCGAGAACAAGATCGAAAAGCTGGTCAACTTCGCCATTGAGTAGGGAGCGGGCATCGGGCGTCGTCGACGATTTGTTGAATGAAGTGGTGCTGGGCGCGGTATGACGCCCGGCCCGCGACGCTACATGCTGAGGTGATGCGCCATGCAATCGACGCCCATCCGGGGCAAGGCCGAGGCCGGTCCCGCGCAACAGCCGTTTTCTTATCCGCTCCGCCGTGAGTTCGTGGAACCCGACTGGCGGCGCATCCCCGGCTACAAGGACGTCACCCAAGCGGAGTGGGAAAGCTCCGTCTGGCAGCGCAAGCACACCGTCAAGAACCTGAAGGAGCTCAGGGCCACCCTGGGTGCGCTCCTTCCGGACGACCTGGCGGAGAGCCTCGAGCGGGATCAGCGCGAGCGCGCGACGATGTCCATCCTCGTCCCGCCGCAGATGCTCAACACGATGGACTACCAGGACCTGTGGAAGGATCCGGTGCGGCGCTACATGCTGCCCGCCTTCGCGGACCGCCTCACGGACTGGCCCAATCACCCGAAGGCCAGCCGTGACAGCCTTCACGAGCAGGACATGTGGGTCGTCGAAGGTCTGACGCACCGCTATCCGACGAAGGTGCTCGCGGAGATGCTGCCAACGTGTCCCCAGTACTGCGGGCACTGTACGCGCATGGACCTGGTGGGCAACGACGTCCCCCAGGTCAGCAAGCACAAGTTCTCCATCGGACCGAAGGACCGCTACGAGCAGATGCTCGAGTACCTGCGCCGCACGCCCACCGTGCGCGACGTGGTGGTCTCCGGCGGCGACATCGCGAACCTGCCCATCCAGCAGCTGGAGCCGTTCGTCAGCTCGCTGATGGACATTCCGAACATTCGAGACATCCGGCTGGCCAGCAAGGGGCTGATGGCCATTCCCCAGCACTTCCTCCAGGACTCGGTCCTCCAGGGATTGGACCGGCTGGCGAAAAAGGCCGTGGAGCGGGGCGTGGACCTGGCGATGCACACGCACGTCAACAACGCCGCGCAGCTCACGCCGCTGGTGGGCAAGGCCGTGCGCAAGCTGCTGGACATGGGCTTCCGTGATGTTCGCAACCAGGGCGTGCTGCTGCGAGGCGTCAACGACAGCGCGCAATCGCTGCTCGAGCTGTGCTTCACGCTGCTCGACCACGCGAAGATCCTGCCGTACTACTTCTACATGTGCGACATGATCCCCAACAGCGAGCACTGGCGGCTCTCCGTGGATCAGGCGCAGCGGCTCCAGCACGACATCATGGGCTACATGCCCGGCTTCGCGACGCCGCGCATCGTCTGTGACGTGCCCTTCGTGGGCAAACGCTGGGTCCATCAAATCGCCGAGTATGACCGCACGCGCGGCATCTCCTTCTGGACCAAGAACTACCGGACGGGCATCGAGGCGAATGACCCCGAGGCGCTCGACCGGAAGTACGAGTACTTCGACCCCATCGACTCCCTGCCCGAAGAGGGCCAGGCGTGGTGGCGGGAGCAGACCCGGGCGGCGTGATGGACACCTCCGCGGTTGCGATGAATGGGGCGGCGGACTCCCTCACCGAGCGCTCCTCGCTCAGTGACGCGGGGCGCCGTCGCCTGTTTCCCCAGGCCACGGATGCGGAGTGGGGTGACTGGCGCTGGCATCAGCGCCATGCGGTGCGCGGGCTGGAGCAACTCGAGCGCTTCATCCCGTTGACCGCCGATGAACGCGCGGGCGTCCAGGAGACGTCCTCGCTGTTTCGCATTGGCATCAGCCCGTACTACCTGTCGCTCATCGACCCGGAGCATCCGTTCTGCCCGGTCCGCATGCAGTCCATTCCCGTGCGGGCCGAGGCTCGCGTACGCCCCGGCGAACTGGAGGATCCGCTCGGTGAGGACAAGACGCGGCCGGAGGAGTGCATCGTCCACAAGTATCCCGACCGGGTGCTGTTCCTGGCGCTGGATACGTGCTCGGTCTACTGCCGGCACTGCACGCGACGGCGCATCACCCAGGGCGGCGTGGCGGAGCTGTCCAAGGACCAGATGCGCCGTGGCATCGACTACATCCGGCGCCACCCCGAGGTGCGTGACGTCCTCATCTCCGGCGGGGATCCATTCCTGCTCAGCGAGCAGCGCCTGGAAGAGCTGCTCGCGCCGTTGAGCGAGATTCCCCACGTGGAGATGATTCGCATTGGCACGCGTGTGCCAGTGGTTCTGCCCATGCGCGTCACCGATGCGCTGGCGAGCACGCTGCGACGCCATGCGCCCGTCTTCGTCGTCACGCACTTCAATCACCCGAAGGAAGTGACTCCCGAGGCGCGCGAGGCGTGCGAGCGACTGGTGGACCACGGCGTGCCCGTGGAGAACCAGGCCGTGCTGATGCGGCAGCTCAACTCGGACGCTCGCATCATCAAGGAGCTGTCCCACCTGCTGCTGCGCAGCCGCGTGCGGCCGTACTACCTGCACCAGATGGACGTGGCCGAAGGCTGTGAGCACCTGCGCACGCCCATCGCCAAGGGACTGGAGATCATCCAGCAGCTTCGTGGCCACACCACCGGACTCGCCGTGCCGCACCTCGCGGTGGATTTGCCCGGCGGCGGCGGCAAGGTGACGCTCCAGCCGGATTACGTCGTCGAGCGGGGCGAACGAGAGACCGTGTTCCGCAACTACAAGGGCGAGCGCTACGCCTACCCGGAGCCGGAAGAGACCGACTGCTCGTGCCCGTATGACGAGACGTGGCGTGCTCGTGCCCAGGAGTACGGCTACCTGCGGAAGGGCTGAGCGTCAGCGGCTCCCGGCAAGCGTGCTTCCGGGAGCGGACGACTTCGTCAGTCGTCGTTCGAGCTCCTTCTCTTCTTCGCCGCCTTCTTCTTCACCTTGGGCGACTGTGAGCTGGCGCGGCGCGCGGCCTTCTTCGAAGGCTTGTCGTCCCCACCGCCCATGATCTCCACGGGCACCTGATCCTCATTCGCGGCAGCGGCCTGGGCTGCCACCGCGCCCTCCGCGTTCGCGCCCTCGCCACCCTCGGCCCCCGCGCCACCTTCGGCTCCCTCTTCGTCCTCGACGGGAATGCCAATCTCGACGACGGGATTGTCGCCCTCGGTGGACTCCAGCTCGACGGGGTTGTCGTTGCTGAAGCCTTGCTGAATGGTGACTTCCTTCTCCTCGGCGGGCTTCGCCGCGGCCTGCTTCGCCGACTTGGCCTGCTCTTCCAGACGCTGCCCCTCGGCCTTCGCCCGCTCGTTGCCCTCGGGGCCCATCTTCGCGGTGAAGCGGTCGTACTCCTTCGCGGTGACGCCGTGCTTCTCCAACACCGACGAGGTGGCCGCGGACTGCTTCTGGATGGCTTGTCCGCGCTCCTCGTTGCTCATCTCCGAGGACTTGCGATTGCCGAACTCGTCGTCGACCTTCTTCATCGCCGCCGCTTCGTCTCGGCGGATGTGAGCCACCTTCTCGGGGGTCAGCTCGCCCCCTTCGTCCGCTCCGGCGATGCCCGGAAGGACCAACAGGGCTGCCATGAGCATGGAAATGGGACGGGACATGACGCGGCTCCTCGACGGTGGAAACGCGCGTATCTAAGCACGGTCCGCCGTCGGTGCGCATCGGTCGCGTTCCGTCCACTTCCCCCGGCGAGGACTGTCGCTGAATCCGGTGATTCCCCCGCGAGCCCGTCGTCGGCCCGGTCAGCCGTTCTGGCAACTCGCGCAGCTGTCCCTCGCGCTGGAGCACTGCTCGCGGCCCTGTGCGCAGCGAGGAGGGAGATCATCCCGGTCCGGGTTCCGGTCCACCAGGGAGCACTGCTCCTCGGCCACGCCGCAGGTCTGGTTGGCCACCTCACAGCGGTCCTGGCACGACAGGTCATCCTGGGCCGCGCGTGCCCTCAGTTCTTCGAGCCTCGCGGATGCACCATCGATGGCAGCGTCGTCATCACCGGCGACGCGTGTGTCCACGTTCTTCGAGCAACCCACGAGGAGGCAGGTGACCACGAGCAGCGGGAGGCCGACGAAGGGGACTCGCATGGGCCTCCCATATTCGCGCGGACAGCACTTCGTCCAGCAAGGGCATCCGCGAGTGTCGGACGTTCGTCGGGACACAGTGGACTCACTGTTGTGGGTGACGCGCGACACTTGCTGGACGCGGCTGCGCCCGTCACCCGGCGTCAGGCGCCAACTGTTGTTGGGGCGGGGGGCGCGGGCGGCGGGGCGGCTCTTCCGGACGCGACAGGTACAGGTATGCAGTCAGGGCCAGGAGGGCCGCGACAGCCAGCCTCCGCATCCAGTCCTCGCGCTGCCGAACTGGCGAGGCCTGGTCTTCCCTCGTCGCGGCTTCGAGGCCCGCGGCCACCTCGGCACTCACGGCTCGCACCCGACGGCAGACCTCTACCACCGGCACCAGTCCCACGGGCACCGGTGCATCCTCCCGCTCCAACGCCGCCGCGAGCATCCGCGCCCAGGCCGCTTCCTCCTCGCTCTCCGTCGGATCCCTCGCTGCCGTGCCCGTCCTCATCGCCAGCAACACCGCGGCTTGCAGCAAGCGCACCGAAAGGGCCTGCTCCGACACCCCGTAGAAGCTCGCGCAGTCCTCCAGGGAGGCCCCCGAGACGAGCCGGCGGCTCAGCAGGGCGGCGGGACGGGGCTCCAGCCCCCTGAGGGCCTGGACGAAGGAGGAGGGGGGCAGACGGGAAATGGGCGGCTCGGAAGGTGTCACGGCCGCGCCATCCTCTCCCATCCTCTGGCCGTTTTCTTGAGGCACGTGGCCACGCTCCTACACTCCCAGGCCATGTTGCGACCTGTTGCACTGCTCCTGCTCCTGCTCGCTCCCCTGCGTTCACTCGCGGTGGAGACCCTGCGCATCGCCATCGAGGACACGGGAGTGGAGGTGCGCATCAGCGGGCGCGGACTTGGCTTCGGCGTGGACAGCGAGGAAGCCACCTTCGTGCCCATCCCCTCCGATGTCGCCACCATTCGTCGGAAGGCAGGCCGGCTCGAGGTCAACGGAGCACCCGTCATCGGAGACTCCGTGCGCTTCCGCGCGGGTCTGAGCCCCTCCGACGATGCGGGGAGCGCTCCGGGTGAACAGCCGCTCAAGGCCGGCAGTGCCCAGGTGCGTGGTGATGTCGTCGTGCGGCCATTCCGCGAGGGGCTCCAGCTCATCAATGTCATCTCCCTCGAGGACTACCTCGCCGCGGTGCTTGGCAGCGAGATGCCGGTCTCCTTCCCACCCGAGGCCCTCAAGGCCCAGGCCATCGCCGCGCGCACCTATGCCCTCCAGAAGAAACTGGAGAGCTATAGCAACGCATTTCATCTTGGCAGCAGCGTGCTCCATCAGGTGTATGGCGGCGTCAACCGCGAGGACCCCCGCACCCGCGCCGCCGTCGACGCCACCCGAGGGCAGGTGCTCACCTACGAGCTCGCCCCTATCGAGGCCTACTTCCACGCCTCCTGTGGCGGTCGCACCGAGTCCGGACAGGACGCCCTCCACCGCGACTTGCCCTACCTCCAGCCCGTCGACTGTCCGTGCGGACGCCTGCCCGCGAGCCGCTGGTCCGCCTCCATGTCGGACACCGAAATCAAGGCCGCCCTCAAGCGCCCCGCCCAGGGCATGAAGGTGTCCGCGCGCACGCCCACCCGCCGTGTCACCCGCATCACCATGGGCGATGGCAGCACGGTGGACGGCGTGGAGCTCCGCCGCAGGCTCGGCTACACGCGCCTCAAGAGTCTCGACTTCGAGGTGGAGCGAACCGACCACGGCTATGTGTTCTCCGGTCGCGGCTATGGCCACGGGGCCGGGCTCTGCCAGTGGGGCGCCAAGGCGCTCGCCGACAAGGGCAGGGGGTACCTGGAAATCCTCACCCACTACTACCCCGGGGCCGAGCTCCAACAGCTCTACTGACGTCCCCTTCGTCGGCGCGCTTTCCGCGGCGGCGCGGGGGCTGCTACAAGCGCCAACCCCGTGTCGTCCCGCCTCTCAGACTACGACTTCGAACTCCCCGAGTCCCAGATCGCCCAGGCGCCGCTCGCCCAGCGCGACGCCTCGCGATTGATGCTCGTCCGCCGCTCCACCGGCGACGTGAGCCACCGCCAGTTCTCCGACGTGCTGGAGCTCCTGCGCCCCGGTGACCTGCTCGTCCTCAACGACGCCCGCGTCATCCCCGCGCGCCTGCTGGGCCAGAAGGCAGGCACCGGCGGACGCGTGGAGCTGCTCGTGGTGCGGCCCGCCGCCTCCACGCTGACGTCAGCCGCGCTCGATGGCGCTCCCGAGTCGCTCGACTGGCTCTGTCTGGGCCAGGCCTCCAAGGGCCTCAAGCCACCCCAGCGCCTCACGTTCGCCGGCGGCCTGGAGGCCGAGGTGCTGGAGGTGCTCGGAGGAGGGGAGTACCGCGTGCGCTTCCACGCGCCCCCGGGGGCCTCGCTGGCGTCGTTGCTCGACGCCGCCGGTCGCCTGCCGCTGCCGCCCTACATCACCCGCGAGCCCGATGCCGCGGACGCCGAGCGCTACCAGACGGTGTACGCGCGCGCCTCCGGCGCCGTGGCCGCGCCCACCGCCGGCCTGCACTTCACGCAGGACACCCTGGACGCGCTGGCGGCCAAGGGCGTGCGCCGCGCGCTGGTGACACTGGACGTGGGGCCGGGGACCTTCTTGCCGGTGCGCGAAGAGGAACTCGACAAGCACCACATGCACCCGGAGCGCTTCACCGTCCCCGAGGCCACCGCGCGCGAGGTGAACGCGGCGCGAGCGGAGGGCCGGCGTGTCGTCGCCGTGGGCACCACCGTGGTGCGCACGCTGGAGTCCGCGACGGACCCGACCACGGGCCTGCTGCGCGAAGGGCCGGGCGAGACGACGCTCTTCATCCGCCCGGGCTTCACCTTCCGCCAGGTGGACGCGCTCCTCACGAACTTCCATCTGCCGCGCTCCACGCTGGTGGTGCTCGTCAGCGCGCTTCTGGGGCGCGAGCGCACGCTGGCCGCATACGCGGAGGCGGTGCGTGAGGGTTATCGATTCTTCAGCTACGGCGACGCCATGCTGGTGTCGGAGTGAGTGCCATGAGTGAGCAGGACGCGGGAGTACGGGAGACGGCGCGCGAGAAGGGCGACACGCGGGTGGCACCGGGCCTGGTGCGCTTCGATTTGCTCCACGAGGACGCCTCTGGAACGAAGGCCCGCCGCGGGCGGCTGAACACCCCGCACGGCCCCATCGAGACGCCCATCTTCATGCCCGTGGGCACCGTGGGCAGCGTCAAGGGCGTGGGGCCGGATGACCTGCTCGCGCTCGACGCGCAAATCATCCTCGGCAACACCTACCACCTCATGCTGCGCCCCGGCGAAGCGCTGATGCGGGAGATGGGTGGCCTGCACCAGTTCGTCTCCTGGAACCGGCCCATGCTCACCGACAGCGGCGGCTTCCAGGTCTTCAGCCTGTCGGAGAAGCGCAAAATCACCGAGGAGGGCGCCGCCTTCCAATCCCACCTCGACGGCGCGCGTCACTTCCTCACCCCCGAGCGCTCCATCGAAATCCAGGAGACGCTCGGCGCCGACGTCATCATGGCCTTCGACGAGTGCCCTCCCTCCACCGAGGACCGCCCGTACCTGGAAAATTCCCTCGCACGCACCACGCGGTGGCTGCACCGCTGCGTGAAGGCGTGGAACCGGGAAGGCCGCTCGTCCCTCTTCGGCATCGTCCAGGGCGGCCTCCACGAGGACCTGCGCAAGCGCCACGCGGAGGAGGTGTGCGCCGTGGACCTGCCAGGGTACGCGCTGGGGGGGTACTCCGTGGGCGAGGCCCCCGAGGCGATGCATGCGGGCGTGGCCTACGCGGCGCCGCTCCTGCCTCGCGACAAGCCGCGTTACCTCATGGGTGTGGGCACCCCCGTGGACCTGGTCACCTGCGTGGAGCACGGGGTGGACATGTTCGATTGCGTGCTGCCGACCCGTTGTGCGCGCAACGGCCTGCTCTTCACCTCGGAGGGCAAGCTCACCATCCGCAATGCGGCATTCGCCAGGGACCCCAGGCCGGTCGACCCGGCGTGCTCCTGCTACACCTGCCGCAACTTCAGCAGGGCGTACCTGCGGCACCTCTTCGCCGCGGGCGAAATCCTCGCGATGCGCCTCAACACCCTGCACAACCTCCACTACTTCCTCGGGCTGATGGCGGATGTGCGCAAGGCCATCGCCGAGGACCGATATGCCGCTTTCGCGCGGGAGTTCCGGGAGAGGGCTCGGGCCCAGGAGGCCGAACGGACCCGTGGTCGCTGAGCGACCGGATGGAATCCCGAGTTCCCGCGTTCACTTGCTCACATGGGGACCCCTTGCTAAGAGGGCCCCCTTTCAGGATGGGTCCTTCGGGTAGTGTGGGGGGTCCCCCATCCCAAGCCTTCCTCAACCGACGAGGCAGTCTGTGGCTGAGAGCTTTTTGATGCTGGCGCAGGCCGGGGGCGGGACCAACCCGCTGAACACCCTGGCTCTGCTCGTGGGACTGGTGGCGATCATGTACTTCGTCATGATCCGCCCTCAGCAAAAGCAGATGAAGGAGCACCGCACGCTGCTCACTTCGCTCAAGAAGGGCGATGAAGTGGTCACCTCGGGCGGCATGCTCGGGAAGATCCACCTCGTCGAAGAGCGGACCGTGACGGTGGAAGTCGCCAGTGGCGTGCGCATCCGCATCCTGAAGACGTCCATCAGTGCCAAGGGCACGGTGGCTGAGGGGCCCGCGCAGGCGGCGCCCGCCGAAGAGAAGAAGAAGGAGGAGAAGTAAATGGACCGCGGCTGGTGGTGGAAGTTTGGACTGATTGTCGCGGTGACGCTGGGGACCATCTGGTTCCTGATTCCGTCGTACTACTCGCTGGTGGTCATGGACCGTGCCCAGCGCAATGACCTGGCGGCGCTGCAAGCGCGGCTTCCCGCCTGGGCGCCTCCCGCGAAGTACCGGCTCAATCTGGGCCTGGACCTTCAGGGCGGCATCCACATGGTCATGCGCGTGGACACCAAGACGGCGCTCCAGAAGCGGACCGAGCGCCGGGGCCAGCAGATCGCCACGTACGTCGCCGACAAGAAGCTCGGCGAGGTCACGGCGGAGACGGATCCAGAGAAGCTCCAGCTCACCTTGACCGCGAAGGACCCGGCGACCATGGACGCCATCGAGAAGGACGTCCTGGCGACCTTCGGGGACTTCAAGCGGGTCAACCGCGATGGCGCGACGCTGGTGCTGTCGCCCGACGAATCCCAGGTGAATCGCTTCCGTGAGGAAGCGGTCGACCAGGCGATGCTCGTCATCCGCCGCCGCATCGACAAGTGGGGCGTCGCCGAAGTCGACGTGCGCAAGCTCGGCACCGACTCCATCCAGATTTCGCTGCCCGGCCGCAGCAACCCGGAGCAGGCCAAGGAACTGGTCGGCACCACCGCGCAGCTCGAGTTCCGGATGGTGGACGACACCAACCCGCAGTTCTTCGCGCAGCTGTTCCAGTCCAACCCGCCTCCGGCCGGCAGCGACATCACCGTGTCGGAAGAGGGTGGCTTCCCGCAGCTGCAGAGCGCCTCGCGTGACGCGCTCCTGAAGTACACCGAGGGCAAGGTTCCGGAGAACCGCCAGGTCGTCACCGAGTGCATCGCGAACCCGCTGAGAAAGAACGAGTGCTCGTCCTACCGGACGTACCTGCTGGACAAGGTCGTGCCGCTGACGGGCGAGAGCCTAGCGGGCGCGGACGCGTCGGTGAACCAGATGAACGAGCCGGAGGTGAACATCGCCTTCGACCCGGCGGGCGCGCGCGAGTTCGAGAAGCTGACCGAGGCGGGCGTGGGCCGTCGCATGGCCATCGTGCTGGACGACAACGTCCACACGGCGCCGAACATCAACGAGAAGATCGGCGGAGGCCGTGCCCGCATCACCATGGGTCGCATGGGGGCTCGCTCCCACGACGAGTGGCTGGGCGAGGCGCAGACGCTGGCGCTGGTGCTCAAGGCGGGCGCGCTGCCCGCGCCGGTGACGGTGGGTGAGATTCGTCAGGTGGGCGCGAGCCTGGGTGACGAGCTCATCAAGAAGGGCGGCCTCGCGGTGCTGGTCGGCCTGGGGCTCGTGCTCCTCTTCATGGGGCTGTACTACCGCAAGGCGGGGCTCATCGCGGACGTCGCGCTGCTCTTGAATGGTCTGCTCATCCTGGCGGGCCTGGCGTTCTTCAACGCGACCCTGACCTTGCCGGGCATCGCCGGATTCGTGCTGACGTTGGGCGTCGCGGTGGATGCCAACGTGCTCATCAACGAGCGCATCCGCGAGGAGTTGAGTCACGGCAAGACGGCCAAGGCGGCCGTGGACCAGGGCTATGACCGCGCCTTCTGGACCATCTTCGATGCGCACGTGACGGCGCTCATCGCCGGCTTCATCCTGTTCTTCACGGGCACCGGACCGATTCGGGGCTTCGCCACCACGCTCATCGTGGGGCTGTTGGCCTCGCTGTTCACGTCCATCGTGGTGACTCGCGTCATCATGACCTACTTCGTCCACGGCCGTAACGCGCAGTCGGTGTCGGTCTGAGACCGGCGGGAGCCCGGTAAACTGCCATGCAGATCCTCAAGAACAAGACGAACATCGACTTCATCGGCAAGCGCAAGCCGGCCATCTTCATCTCCACCCTCGTCAACCTCGCCATCCTGGTGGGCATCGCCACGGTGGGGTTCAACTACGGCGTGGACTTCGCCGGCGGCACGGTGGTGGAGCTGAAGTTCGACCACTCCATCAGCGCGGCGGAAGTGCGTGAGCGCGCCCAGAAGGGCGGCCTGCACGACGTGAGCGTGCAGAACATCGGCGGCGCCTCGGAGAACGCCTTCCTGCTTCGCATGGGCGGCGTCACCCAGCTGAACGAAGAGAACGCCGCGAAGGCCAAGACGGCCATCGAGGCCCTGGGCACCGTCCGCAACGTCTACTCGGACCTCGCCAACGGCATCATCAACTTCCGCTCGGCCACCCCGCTGACTGCGGAGCTCATCAAGAGCGCGGTGGAGGGGTCTGGCACCGGCGTGCAGGAGGTCCGTGTCCTGGGCGAGTCCCAGGGCGGCACCGGCGTCGACTACCAGGTCGTCGCCAGCGGCATGGCGGACAAGGTGAACTCCGCGCTCAAGGCGGGCCTGGAGAAGCCGGACTTCGAGCAGCGCCGCGTGGACTACGTGGGCCCTCAGGTGGGCAAGCAGCTGCGCAACCGCGGCGTCATGGCGCTGCTGTACTCGATGGTGGCCATCCTCATCTACGTGGCGTTCCGGTTCGACTTCAAGTTCGGCCCGGGCGCGCTGCTCGCCATGCTCCACGACGTCATCATGGTGGCGGGCTACTACCTGGTGAGCCGCCGCGAGTTCAACCTCACGGCCATCGCCGCGCTGCTGACCATCGTCGGCTACTCGGTGAACGACACCATCGTCATCTACGACCGCATCCGCGAGGACATGGCCAAGTACAAGGGCAAGCCGCTGGCGGAGGTCATCAACATCGCCATCAACGACACGCTCGGCCGCACCATCCTCACGTCCGGCACGACGGCGCTGTCGCTCATCGGTCTGCTCATCTTCGGCGTGGGCGAAATCTTCGACTTCGCCATGGCGATGCTCGTAGGCATCCTCGTCGGCACCTACTCCTCCGTGTACATCGCCAGCCCGCTCACCATCTGGCTGGACGAGCGCGCGGCGGCGAAGGAAGGCCGTCACGGCGACGGCATGAAGCAGGAGCCGAAGGCGGCGTGACGTACCCCGCCTGACTCCCGCTCGCGGGAGCCGAACGCGACGAGGGCCCTGGTCTCCCACGTGGAGGCAGGGCCCTTGTTGTTTTTCAGGCGGGTGCGCGTGTCAGAAGCGCGCGCCCAGCGTCACCGAGGCGTCGAGCAGGCCGCCGTCGGTGTCCTCGTCCAGCGCGTCATTCGCGAAGCCGTTGTCGAGCAGCACGCGCCAGGTGGCGCGGACGCCCGCTGTCAGCGCTCCGCTGTTGAACTCCACGCCCGCGGCCAGCGGCACTTCTTCCATGGTGTCGGAGTCGTAGAGGCCGCCGCCGATGCCGCGCACGTCCACATACGAGAGGCCGAAGCCCGCGCCCACGAAGGGCCGCACCGCCGTGAGGAAGGGCGGGGAGACCTTCACCAGCGCGCTGCCGCCCTGCCGGACGATGGAGGGGCCGTCATCCAGGAGTCGGATGTCGTCGATGCCGTTCTGCGAACCCTCGTAGCCGAGCTCGAACCCGATGAACGTGGTGGGCTGCACGTTGAGTGTGAGGCCCCATGCCGGACCGGTGTTCGTGAGATCTCCCAGGTTGCCCGTGTAATCGCCCAGGCCGCCCTTGAGGAACACGTTGACGTCGCCTCGCTTGCCCGGCTTGCGTTCTTGCGCGGAAGCCGAGCCCGCGGCGAGCAGCGCGAGCGCCAGCGCGCCGACCTGGATACCCTTTGCAGCCATGCGGTCCTCCCTGTCAGGTGGTGTGCAATCAAGCTGTGCACCGGGTGGCCGACGCGCTCCCCACCGGCAGACGACAGGGCAAGCGCACGCCTGAACGCCTGAGCAGGAAGGGAAATGTCGTGCCCAAGGTTGGACTTTCCTCGTCAGACGTCTGAGGTACTGTCGGACTGTCAAGATTTCGTCCCGGCCACGGAGGAGTCCCGGTGGCCGAGGAGGGGAGCTGCGAGTGCGGTGGTTGCTTCCAGACGTGGTCGAGGAGGAGGTGGGGTCGCTCGCTGGGGAGCTGTCGCTCCATCCGCTCGCGGCGAGGGTGCTGCTGCACCGCGGTTACCGGACGCCCGAGTCGGCCTCCGCGTTCCTGTCGGACCGTCTGGCGGACCTGCCAGACCCCTTCCGGATGAAGGGCATGGTGGCGGGCGTGGAGCGGCTGGTGCGTGCACTGCACCGGCGCGAGAAGGTGACGCTGTACGGCGACTATGACGTGGATGGGGTGTGCTCCACGTCGCTGATGTTCCTGTTCCTGAAGGAACTGGGCGTGCCGCCGGCCACGTACATCCCCCACCGGCTGGACGAGGGCTACGGCCTCAACATGTCCGCGGTGGAGCGCATCGCCGCGGATGGCACGCGGGTGCTGGTGACACTGGATTGCGGCATCACCTCCGTGGCGGAGATCACCCGCGCGAAGGAGCTGGGGCTGGACGTCATCGTGGTGGACCACCACACGGTTCCTCCCACGCTGCCTCCCGCCGTCGCGGTGCTCAACCCGCATCAGCCCGGCTGCGAGTACCCGACCAAGGCCCTGTGCGCCGCGGGCGTGGCCTTCAACCTCTGCATGGGCCTGCGCAAGCGGCTTCGCGACGATGGCTACTTCGCCACCCGCAAGGAGCCCAACCTCCGCGCCATGATGGACCTGGTGGCGATGGCCACCGTCGCGGATGTGGTGCCCCTCACCGGCGCCAACCGCATCCTGGTGACGCACGGCCTCCAGGAGCTCACGGCCGCCCGCCGTCCGGGGGTGCGTGCGCTGAAGGAAGCCGCGGGCATGGACCCGGACACGACCATCACCGCGGGCCAGGTGGGCTTCCGCCTGGGGCCTCGCATCAACGCCGCGGGCCGGCTGCATGACGCGTCCCTGGGCCTCCAGCTGCTCTGTTCGGAGTCCTTGGAGTCGGCGCGCTCACTGGCCTCGGTTCTGGACCGGGCCAACGCGGAGCGGCAGGGAATCGAGAGTGGCATCCTCACGCAGGCGCTGGCCCAGGCCGAGGAGCGCAAGGACGCGCGCGGCTTCGTGCTCTTCGACGAGGGCTGGCACCCGGGCGTCATCGGCATCGTCGCCTCGCGCGTGGTGGAGCGCTACCACCGGCCCACCGTCATGGTGGGCGTGAAGGACGGGGTGGGGAAGGGCTCGGCGCGCAGCATCGAGGCCTTCCACCTCTACGACGCGCTCAGCGGGTGCTCGGAGCTGCTCACGAAGTTCGGCGGCCACAAGCACGCCGCCGGCCTCACCATCGACGCGGACAAGCTGCCCGCGCTGCGCGAGGCGTTCGAGAAGATCGCCTGGCAGCGCCTCACCCCCGAGGACCTCATTCCCCGCTGCCGCGTGGACGCGGTGGTGAGCGCCCGGGAGCTGGATGCGACGGCCGTGGAGGCCCTCCAGCGCCTCGGTCCCTTCGGCCAGGGCAATCCCGAGCCGGTGCTGGTGCTGCGCCATCAGGTGGCCCGCTCGCGCGTGCTGCCGGCCAAGGCGGCGGGTGGCAGCGGTCACCTCAAGCTGGCGCTGGCGGACGCACCGGAGCTGGACGCCATCGGCTTCGGCATGGCGGACCGCGTGAGGATGGTGGATGGGCCGGTGGACCTGGCCTTCCAGGCGGGCTTCGACACCTTCCGAGGTCAGCGAAAGCTGTCGCTGCGCCTCAAGGACGTGCGCGTCGCCGCGTAATCTGTTCGTCAGTGAGTGAGGGCCCGCGGTGTTTCACCCGCGGGCCCCGGAAGTCCTACGCCAGTCCCCAGCGCACCCGGCCCGGCGTCATCAGCGCGCCGACGCGGGCCAGCTCGTTGAGGCGGAAGCGCTCGGCTTGTCGCTCGAAGGCATGGCGGCACCGTTCCGAGCAGAAGAAGTAACGGCGCTTCTTGTACTCCGAGGATGGCTGGCCATCCGGTGTCTCCAACTGCTTGCCGCACACCGGGTCCCAATGCTTGCCCTGGCCTTGGCCCTGTCCCTGCCCCTGCACGCCCTTCATGCCTCGCCTCCCCGCCCTGGGGCCCCACGCCCATTCCCGACGGTGGCTACAAGCAGGGCATATGCCAACCCCCAACTCCCCGGAATGCCGAGGAGCGGAGGGCCGCACGAAGGGCCGGAAGCGGAAAAACTTCCACCCGTTCACGCTCCTTGCGGGGAAGGAGCGGTCGGGAAGTGTTCTTCAGAAGGTGGCGCCGACGCTGCCACCCAGGAAGAAGTCGTTCATGTAGCCCCGGCGGTAGCCCATGGCCTCCAGGCGGAAGGACAGCCGGAAGTTGCTGCTGCTGGACAGTCGGGGACGGCCCCGGAGGCCCACGCCGTACTGGAGGAGGGGCTTGAGGCCATTCACCTTCGTCTCGTTGGCGTCCACGGTGATGGAGGTCGTCTGGTAGGCGACGCCGCCACCCACCTGGCCGAAGAAGCCGAAGTCGGACTTGCCGAACTTGAACTCGTAGGCCGGGGCGATGGTGAAGTAGTGCTGGCTGGTGCTGCCGCGAATGAAGTCGGTGCCGTCGCTGCTGTTGCCGTACGTCCAGCGCAGGTCCGCCCAGAGGTTCTCGCGAAAGGGCTCGAGGTCGAACGTGCGGCCGAACTCCCACGTGGTGCGCACGCCCAGGCCCAGCACGGTGTCGGCGAAGCGGCCCCGGGGGCTCTCCAGGAGGAGCGCGCCGGCGAGGAGCTCCACGCCCACGCCCAGGTTGGGGTCGTCCAGGCCGGCGAGCTCCTTGAAGTCGCCTTCCTCGCCCTCCTGCTCTGACGCGTTCCGGAACTCGTCGGCCTGGTCCACGTTGCGACGGCGGCGCTCGGCGGCCTCCTCCTCTTCAATCTGCTCCTGGCTGGGGCCCGGCTCGTCCTCGGGATAGGCGTACGGGTCGTCGTCATCCTGTGCGAAGGCGGGGGGCGCTACGAGCAGGCCGCCGACGAGGTAGCGGGTGAGCCAGTTCTTCACGGTGGCGGTCCTCATCAGTCGGCGCTCAGTCGGGGGCAGGTGGTACCGCCAGCGGCGCTGGCCGGGCAGAGGTTGGGATTCGTGGTGCCCACGAGCAGATCGCGGGGAATCTGCAGGTGGTCCATCAGCTCGTTGCAGACGGCTTCCTTCAGCCGCAGGTCCGTGATGTGGCTGATGATGGCGCTCGACGCCACGGCCAGCGTGAAGTTCGTCTGGTCGGAGGTGTACTGCTGGGTGAGCTGGAGCAGGCCGGGCGTCGCCGTCGAGGTGTCGCTGTAGCCGGTGACGATGGAGCGCAGCAGGATGTCGCGCTGCCCGGTGGCCTCGCCGGCCTGGTACAGCGCGCTGGCGAGCAGCGTGCCCACCCGGTACTCCTTGCCGCTGAACTCGCTCAGGCTGTTGTTCCGGATGCTGTCGCGCAGGGACGCGTCCATGCAGCGGTCCGTCTTCGCCAGGTCCCGGTCGGCTGGGATGGAGCCGTACTCGGGGCCCTCGAAGGACGAGGAGAGGAAGCGGGTGTCGCAGCCGTTCTTGGAGCGGCAGGTGGCGCCGTATGCGTGCAGGTCCGCGAGCCCCTCGTCGAACGCCTTGAGGATGTTGGCGCCCGGGCTGGGGCCCCCGGTGCTGGCCCACGCGGTGAGGGCCGCGGGGAAGGCCTGCCCGGCGTACACCTTCAGGTTGAAGATGCGGTGCGAGTACTCGTGGGTGATGACGCCGGCGTTGATGGCCAGGGGCGCGCGCTGGAGCTCATCGAAGGGCAGCACGAGGAAGGACTCCATCGCCGAGAAATACAGGGCGTTGTCCTTCAGCGAGTCGCGGCTGACGTCGGTGATGGTGAAGTCTGGGAAGTAGTACGTCTTGACGGGCTTCTTGAAGTCGGCCGTCGGGATGTTGGTGACGTCGTGGAAGTAATCGAAGGCGCGCTCGAGGTTGTAATACGTCGTCACCATGTTCCAGGTGTGGAAGTCCGCCGGCCAGAGGACGTCATCCTGGGAGATGTAGCTGGCGGTGACGTCGCGGCCTTCGCCCTTGAGCAGGGCGTTGGCGAAGGCCTCGGGCGTGGTGGCGGTGGCGAGGTCCTGGTCGTTGGAGTCGTAGACGATGCGCGCGCCGCCGTGCAGGTCGGCGACGCTGCCGCTGAGACCGACGACGTCGGCGACCGTCTTGAGTTCGACCTCCTCGGGGACGTACTGCCCATTGCTGGAGAGCACCAGGGCGCGAATCTTGACCGGGGCGCTCGTGTCGGGCGCACAGCCGGCGGCCAGGCCCAGCACGGCGGTGGTGGCGATGACTGTTCGGAGCATGGGGGCCGTTTTACTCCGGTCCGCTCAGAACGTGTATTCCCCCCCGAGCGTCACCAGGCCGGAATGGACCGGGGAGGGGGTTTCCGGGTCCGCCGCCGCCTCCAGGTGGTCCTGCTGGAGCGCCACGCTGGCCCACACCCTCAGTGGCGTCCCCAGTCGCACCGTCCACCGGGTGGCCAGCAGGTGGGACCACCCCTCGCCCGAGACGTAGCGGGTGAAGGCGTAGGAGAGCTGCCCCCGCACGTCCCGTCCGGGCTTCCAGGTGACGGAGGGCCTGACGTCGAAGCGCGCGGGCGCGGTGGGGATGCCCGCGGTGGCGTTGACGTCCGCCATGCGTCGGGCGAGGACGGTGCCCAGGTCCCTGTTGACGCGGGCCTGGTAGCGGCGCAGGGCCCGGCGCGCCTCGACGGCGTTCTCCACGCGGCGCGCCATCGCCGCCTGTTCCTCCTCGGTGAACTGGCCGGCGGAGAGCGGGTTCTCGCTGTAGAGGGAGAGGCTGCCGCGCGCGCCCAGCTCCCAGCGCGTTCCCAGGAGAAGCCGGAGGCCCAGCCCCGGCCGCGCGGCCCACAGGGTGTCCTCGCGGGTGTAGCGCGTGGTGTTGCCCTGGACGTGGGTGACGAGCAGCGCCCGGCTCAGCGGGTGGCGGGTGAGGGCGAGGCTCGCGTCGGCGCCCGACTCCACGTCGGAGAGGCCCGCCGAGTCGTAGGACACCGACAGGAGCGCGCCCTGGCTGGCGTAGCCGGTGCTGGCGTCGACGGCGGGAAGGCGGCGCGCGGGTCGCTCGGGGATGAGCTCGACGCGGGTGGACTTGGGCAGGCCCGTGCTGACGATGGCGGACAGGAGCCAGTGCTCGCCCAGCACCTGGTCGGCGCCCAGGCTGAGCTGGTGGGTGAGGGCGGTGCCCGCTTCGGGGCGGGCGCCCGTGTAGCCGAGCGTGAGGAACGTGGCCCCGTCGCGCAGCTCCACGTCGCCCAGGAGGCTCCAGGCGCGGAAGTCCTTGCCGACGGTGGTCTCCACGCTGACGGTGGTGTCACCGGACTCCGCGCGGGCGGTGAGCAGGGGGGCGAGCAGTCCGAGCAGGACGCAGGCGTGGCGAAGAGGGCCCGAGGGCCTGGGCATGCGCGTGCTGGGCTCCCCCTTCATGAGAAGGCCAACACGGAAGGCGGCGGGAAGTTGCACTCGGGTGGGGCGGACGTCAGGAAGCCCTCCACGAGTCGACCGTTTGAGAGCAGTCAGCACGGCGCGGACTCCTTGACGCACCGTTTCCACGGTCCCTATGGTGCCGCGCCTTTTCCTTCTACGAACCACGCAGGCGGTCTCCATGGCGGTCCCGTTCATCTCCGAGGTCAAGCGTACCCACACGTGCGGTCAGCTCACCGCGACCAATGTTGGCGAGGAGGTCGTCCTCTTCGGCTGGGTGCACAATCGTCGAGACCACGGCGGCGCGGTCTTCATCGACTTGCGGGACAGGGACGGGTTGACGCAGGTGGTGTTCGAGCCGGACCACGCCGAAGCGCATGGGTTGGCGGGCAGCCTTCGGTTGGAGTTCTGCATCGGCGTGCGCGGCAAGGTCGTGTCGCGTGGCAAGAACGTGAACCCGAAGATGAAGACCGGGGAGATCGAAATCAAGGCGACCGATCTCACCATCTTCAATCGCTCCGAGCCAACCCCGTTCCCCATCGAGGACTCGATTGACACCTCGGAGGAGAAGCGGCTGGCGCATCGCTATCTGGACCTGCGCCGGGCGCCGCTCCAGAAGTCGTTGATGACGCGCTCGAAGATGCACTCGCTGACGCGCGCGTACATGGTGGACCACGGCTTCCTGGATCTGGAGACGCCGTTCATGGGCAAGTACACGCCCGGTGGCGCGCGCAACTTCCTGGTCCCCAGCCGGATGAACGCGGGCAAGTTCTACGCGCTGGCGGAGAGCCCTCAGCTCTACAAGCAGCTCTTCATGGTCGCGGGCTTCGACCGGTACTTCCAGATCGTGAAGTGCTTCCGTGACGAGGACCTGCGCGTGGACCGGCAGCCTGAGTTCACGCAGATCGACGTGGAGATGAGCTTCGTCAGCCAGGACGACATCTTCACCATCATCGAGGGGCTCATCAAGAAGCTGTGGGGCGAGGTGCTCGGCATCGACGTGCCCACGCCCTTCGCGCGGATGGACTTCTACGAGTCCATGGCGAAGTACGGCAACGACAAGCCGGACCTGCGCTTCGGGTTGGAGCACACGGTGCTCACGGACCTGATTCGCGAGCACGGTGACGCGGGCGGCGTGCCGATGATGTTCGAGGCGGTGCAGAACAAGGGCATCGTCAAGGCGATGGTCGTCCCCGCGGAGAAGGCGATGAGCCGCGCGGAGAGCGACAAACTGGAGGAGTTCGCCAAGCAGGCCGGTGCGAAGGGCCTGGCCCGCGCGAAGGTGGCCGAGGGCGGCGAGTGGACGCAGTCCCCGCTGTCCAAGACGATTACCCCGGCGCTGCGCGCGGCCATCAACCAGGCGGTGGGCGCGAAGACGGGCGACCTCATCCTGTTCCAGTTCGGCAAGGAGTCGCTGGTCCACACGGTGATGGCGAACCTGCGCGTGCACGTCGCCAAGAAGCTCGGGCTGATTCCGGAGTACGGCAGCGGCGGCCAGTGGAAGTTCCTGTGGGTGGTGAACCCGCCGCTGTTCGAGCACGACGAGGACTCCAACACCTGGGTGGCGGCGCACCACGCCTTCACGCGTCCGCACGACGAGGACGTGCCGTTCCTGCTCAGCGACCCGGGCCGGGTGAAGTGCCACCGCTACGACGTGGTGCTCAACGGCTTCGAGATTGGTGGCGGCTCCATCCGTCTGCATGACCCGAAGGTCCAGGCGGAGGTCTTCAAGGCGCTGGGCATCGGCGAGGAGGAGGCGCAGACGAAGTTCGGCTTCCTGCTGGACGCGCTCAAGTTCGGCGCGCCTCCGCACGGTGGCATCGCCCTGGGCATGGACCGGCTCGCCTTCCTGCTGACGGGCGCCGAGTCCCTGCGCGACGTGATTCCGTTCCCCAAGACGAAGACGGGCACGGACCTGATGACGGGCGCCCCTGGCGACGTGGACGACAAGCAGCTGCGCGAGCTGCATGTCCGTCCGGTGCCGCCCCCGCAGAAGTAGTCAGACGATGGAGGCGAGGGGCTCCGGCCCCCCCTCCAGTGTCTCTCGCAGTCGATGCAGGCCCTTCTCCAGCGAGGCGCGGGTGCGTGGGGTTCCCAGGCACACGCGCACCGCCGCTGGAGCGGTGGCCGGGCCCACGGTGAACAGCTCGGCGGGCATGACGAGCACGCCGCGCCGCCGGGCCTGAGAGGTGAACGCCTCCGCGCGCCAGGTCGAGGGAAGCTTCAGCCACAGGTGGTACGTGGTGGCCTTGCCTGGACGTGGCATCAAGTCCCCGAGCACGTCCTTCGCCAGCTCCAGTCGCTCGTGCGCTTCGCGGCGTCGGCGCACCACCAGCTCGTCGGCGGTGCCATCACGCACCCAGCGCGCGGTGATGTCGGCCGTGAGCGCGGGAGTCATCCGCGCGGCGAGGGCTGCTTCCTCCGCCAGTCGCTCGGTGGTCGGTCCCGCTGGCGCCGCGAGGTAGCCGATGCGCAGCCCCGGGGCGAGCAGCTTGGAGACGCCGGCGATGAACCAGCCGGACTCCGGCAGGAGCGTGCAGAGCGGTGGGGGACGCTTGTCGAGCAGCAGGCCGTAGGCGTCGTCTTCCACCACCGTGAGGCCGTGTCGTCGGGCCACCGTGGCGATGCGGCGACGGCGCTCCTCGGGCATGACGGCGCCGGTGGGGTTCTGGAGATTGGGCAGGCAGAAGAGGACCTTCGCGCCGGTGCGGCACGCGGTCTCCAGCGCGTCGGGGAGCAGGCCGTGTTCATCCATGGCCACGCCGTGCAGTCGCAGGTGGAGCCGGTTCGCGAGCACCTTGAGGCCAGGGTAGGTGAGGGCCTCGCAGAGCACCGTGTCACCGGGGCGCGTGAGGGTGCTGAGGGCCACTTCCATCGCGTGCTGCCCGCCGGAGCACACCATGACTCGCGAGGGTTCGACTTCCAGGCCGAAGCGGGACATCCACTCGGCGCCGGCCTCGCGGTGCGCCGGGTTTCCCGCGGGGGGTTGGTAGTCGAGCAGCTCCGCGAGGCGAGGCGAGCGTTGCAGGGCGTCCAGCGACTTCTTCAGCGCGGAGCCGGCCGGGTCTCCGGGGGGTGTGGCTGGCCAGTTGAGGCCCAGGTCCACGAGCGAGTCGTCGCCCGAGTCCTGGGCAGGGGGCGGGAGCTGTCGAGGGGCATCCCGGTGGCGCACGAAGGTGCCTCGACCGACTTCGCCGCCGATGAGGCCCCGACGCTCGGCCTCCGCGTAGGCACGCGTCACCGTGCCCACCGTGACACCCACCTTCTCCGCCAGCTCACGGTGCGTGGGCAGGCGGGTTCCGGCGGCGAGGCGCCCTTCCTCGATGTCCGCTCCGAGCGCATCCGCGAGGATTCGATACAGCGGCCCCTCTCGGCCCCGGAGGTTGGGCGTCCAGATTGTCATGGTGACAATGCATACAGTTGACGGGCGCCTCCGCGCAATGCATCGATTGTGTCGATTCTTGAGCTGGATTGTATCGGTACACTCGAAGGACGGTTCGGGCCCTGGCCCGGTTCCGTGGATGGGAGACGCACGCCATGCAGGTGACCATCGTCGATGCCTTCACGCAGACCGCTGGGGCTGGCAATCGCGCGGGAGTGGTGCTGGACGCCGCGGGGCTGAGTGTGGAGGCCATGCAGCGCATCGCGGCCGCGGTGGGGGCTTCGGAGACGGCGTTCGTCGTCTCAGGCCCCACGGCGCAGGGCGTGCGGCTGCGCTACTTCACTCCCACGGTTGAGATTGATTTCTGCGGCCACGCCACGGTGGCATCGTTCCACCTGATGGCGGAGCGGGGGCTCGTGCCTCGCTCGGGAGCGCTCAAGTTGGAGTGCGCGGCGGGCGTCCTCGACGTGGAGCTGGAGGTAACGAGCACGCGAGGGAGTCGGGCGTGGATTGTCACCCCTCGGCATCCGTGGCTGGAGACGCCGGTTCCGCTGGCGCAGGTGCTCGCGCTCGTGGGCGGGACGGTGGACATGGTGGATGGCTCGCTGCCCGTGCGGCGCAATGCGCACCGGGTGATGGTGCCGTTCCGACGAAGAGAGGACGTGTGGGAGCTGGCGCCTCGCTCGGTCGCGTTGGACACACTGCTGCGGCCCCATGGCGTGAGCGGCGTGTACTTCTTCACGCGCGAGACGCTGGAGGCGGGCAGCGTGGCACACTCGCGATACTTCGTGCCCGGCATGGGCGTGGCGGAAGACCCCGTGACGGGCTCGGCGGCCGGGCCGCTCGGCATGTACCTGGCGATGCACGGCGTGCTGCCGCTGCCGGCGGAGGGGGGCACGGTGCGCACTCGCATCGAGCAGGGGGATGCCATCGGCAAGCCTGGGCGCATCGAGGTGGAGGTCACCGGCCGTGCCGGGCAGCCCGAGCGGGCGCGCATCGGCGGAGTGGCGGTGACGGTCCTCGACGGCACGCTGCACGTGTAGACCGGGCCTACGGTCCCCGGGTGGCGCCTTCCATGGACCCGCCACCCGGAACGGGCCCCCACCGTGCGGTGCGTCAGCGGTGCGCGGGGTGGCGGGGGACCTGGACGACCCGGGAGGTGCGTCACGGAGTGGAGTACCGAGCCACAACCGCGTAAACAGGGGCGTTACAGGGAGGGGTAGGTGCCGATGAAGACGTTCCTCGTGGTCAATCCGCGCAGCGCCAATGGCCAGACCGGGAAGCGCTGGGTGGAGATTGCCGCGCAGGTGGGAAAGGTGCTTGGCGAGTTCGGGCACGGTTTCACCCAGGGCGGGATGGATGCCGCGCGCATCGCCCGCGAGGCGATTGACCAGGGCTACGAGTGCATCGTCGCGGTCGGCGGCGACGGCACGCTGAACGAAGTCACCAACGGCTTCTTCCGCGACGGCAAGGCCATCAACCCCAACGCCGCCCTCGGCCTCATCCCGCGAGGCACCGGTGGCGACTTCCGCCGCACCTTCGGCTGGGGGCTGGACCTGGAGTCCTCCCTGGAGCGGCTCCGCTCGGACACGACCGAGCCCTTCGACGTGGGCCGCCTCGACTTCATCGACAACGACGGCAACCCCGCGACGCGCTACTTCGCCAACATCGCCTCGCTCGGCGTGAGCGCGGTGGTGGCTCGCGAGGTGAATAGCGGCAGCAAGGCGCTCGGCGGCAACTTCAGCTTCGTCTGGGGCACGCTGAAGGGCCTCGTGAAGTACACCGAGCGCAAGGTCCAGCTGTCGACCGATGGTGGGCCCCCGGAGACGCTCGACGTCACCGCCGTGGCGGTGGCCAACGGCCGCTACTTCGGCAGCGGCATGTTCGTCGCCCCCGAAGCCGTTACGCACGATGGGCTGTTCGACATCACCATCTGGTCCGGTTACGGCCTGAGCGACTTCCTCCTCAAGTCCAAGGGCGTCTACAACGGCTCGCACGTCACCTGGAAAGGCACGCGTCGCCTGCGCTGCCAGACGGTTCACGCGGAGTCCGTGGATGGCCAGGAGGTCTACCTGGACGTCGATGGAGAAACGCCGGGTCGACTGCCCGCGACCTTCACGCTCCTGCCCGCCGCCATCCGCATCAAGGTGTAGCGGGTCTGCGGCTCCAGCGGCCCTGCTGCTTTTCAGGCCCGTGAAAGTCGCGTCCGAACCGTGCCGGTGAAGTGGAAGTTTGTGCGGGCGCTGTGTCTCGCGATGGTGATGCGTGTCGATTCTCGCGCGCGTCCCTCGACTGGAGCGTGCGCCGCCGCGTGGCTGGGTTTATCCGGCGAGCATGCACAAACCCACCCTGTCCACACCCCTGGCTCGTGGTTCCCTGTCGTCGCGGCTGTTGTCCTCGCTCGCGGCGCTCCTGCTCCTCCCACTCCCCGCACTCGCGGCGCAAGTGCCTGTCGCCTGCAACAACACCGTCACCGATGACGAGACGCTGAACGCCGCCGTCGCCGCCAGCGCGGTGGGGGACGAGTTGGTCATCTCCGGGCCCTGCCTCATCAACTCGACGGTGCGTCTGCGTGGCCAGCGCGCGTATCGGGGCGGCGAGCCCTCGGGCACCGTCATCCGTCAGGCGAACGGCGCGAACCTCGCGGCGCTGCTGGCCAGCGACACGTGGCTGGATGTGGCGACCTTCACGGGCGACCCGGTCAGCGTGAAGAACCTCACGCTGGAGGGGAACCCGACCAACAACACCGGCCGTGCCACGGACGGCATCGTGCTGATGTCGTGGAACTCCACCGTGGAGAACACTCGCATCAACAACATGCGCGGCTCGGGCATCCGCCTCACGAACACCAACAGCGCGGGGACGCCCATCGTCAACACGCAGGTGAACGGGCGCATCGTCCACAACTTCATCAGCGACTCGGGTGTCCACGGCGTTCACGTCCAGGACTCGGGCAACTCCGTGACGGACTGGGACCTCATCGACAACTGGATCGCCGACTCGGGTGTTAGCGCCATCCGCCTGGAGAACTCCGCGGGCTGGAAGGTGCGCGGCAACCACCTCTACGGCGTGGGCCAGACGGCCATCGTCGCGCAGCGGCTGTTCGGCACCACCATCTCCGACAACTACATTGAAGGCTTCGGGGAGGGCACCACCGCTGGCACCTGGGCGGGCATCGGCGCCACCGTGCAGGGTGACGCGGCGTCGGTCATCTCCGACAACAAGATCTTCAACTTCGGAGGCGAGCCCAACACCGCCTCGCGCTACCACTACCTTTCCATCAGCCAGGTCAACTACGGCACGGGCTTCGTCTCCGTGACGGGCAACGCCATCCGGGGCATCGGTAGCACGCGCAGCACCGGACTGAACTACGAGAAGGGCGGGGGCACCGCGCTGACCGTCACGTCCACCGGGAACATGGTGACGGGCGTCACCACTGCGCGGAACGTGGGCACGGGCGTCACCGTCACCGCGGGCCAGTAGTCGCCCCTGGGGCTCGCCTCGGTCCTCGTGGCCGAGGCGGCCTCCCTGGTGTCGCGGTGCATGTCTCGAACGAGCGACCTCAGGGGCAACGGTCAGGACTCGGAAGCCACGCGCGAGTGCTGTGCATGGGCAGGAGGCGGGGCGCGGTCGGGACGCGGGCTCTTGCTCTTGGCCGCGAACTTCCCCTGGTAGTAGCGCTCCCACAGCTTGAGTCCCGGAACGCCCACCAGCGTGGGGCCGAGGAACACCGCGAGCTGCATGCCCTCGATGCCCAGGTGCCTCGCATTGACGACCAGCACGGCCGTCAGCGTGGCGATGCCCGAGCCCACCATGGCCCCCATGTGCTGGAACCACCAGTGCATCCGCTCCTGGGGCGGGCGGAGCCAGTACCGCAGCGATGCCGCGCCCTGGAGGATTCCCACGGGCGCGAAGCCCCACAGGAGCGGTACGTCATTCACGAGGCCCCACGCTCCGGTGAACAGGCCCAGGCCCAGCGTCAGCGCGGAGAGGCCCAGGTCGAAGGGGTGACGATGCGCCGTCGTGCGAGATTTCGTGCGCAGCACACGCACGCCCATGGATGCGGAGCTTCCGCTCATCACGCTCAGGAACATGAAGAACAACGCATGGGCCTGATGCTCCGGTCCCTGCAGGAATCTCCAACTGGAGATGATCAACCCGGTGATGGCCACGACGCCCATCGCGACCACGTAGACCCAACCCACGCGCCGGTGGAGCGAGCTTCCTTTTCGCGCCACCAGGGGCAGCCACAGCGAGGTGAAGCCGACGACACCCGCCATGATGTGAATCGCGCGAGCGAGATAATAGAAAGACATGCAGGACTCCGACGTGTTGCGAGACGGAGGCCAAGGTACGCAAGCGCTCCAAGGCCCACATCGGCTGGAAGTCACACGGGGGCACCATGACTTCCGGCATATGTCCCGCCGCCGAGGCGGGTCCTATGCTCCGCGCCCATGGCCTTGAAGCACGCCGCACGAAAGCCCGCATCCATCCGAAGACTGCTGCGCGTGGCGGGGTTGCTCACGTGGGCTGTTGTCGGCTCTCCCCATGCGGAGGACGTGCTGCGCGAGCCCTCGCTGCTCTCCACTCCGCGCGAGCTGGCGTGGTTGGTGGCCTTTCTCGCGTTCGGCCTGGCCTATTGGTGGAATGCGCGGGCCGAGGTCGAGGACCGGCGCGGGATTCCGCTGATGGGCGTACAGGCCGTCAGCGCGCTCGTCATCGTGGCCACCAGTCGCACGGGTGTGGACGGTGCGCTGCTCGCCATCGTCGCGGCCCAGGCGCCCGAGTTGCTGTCGCAACGACGCGCGATGCTCTGGGTCCTCGCGCAGTCGGTGGCCCTGCTGCTCGTCTTCGTCTCCATCTACCCGCTGTCGCGCGCGCTGCTCCAGGCGCTTATCTTCATCGGCTTCCAGGGCTTCACGTTGGGTTCGGCCGTCGTCATGGTTCGCGAGGCCGAAGCGCGAGGCGAGCTGGCCCGCCTCCACGCGGAGCTCCAGTCCACCCAGGTGCTGCTCGCCGCCAGCGAGCGGGAAGGGGAGCGGCTGCGCATCGCCCGGGAGCTGCACGACTCCCTGGGCCATCACCTCACCGCCCTGTCCCTCAACCTGGAAGCCGCCGCGCACACCGCGAAGGACACGCCCTCCGCCGAGCACCTGCGTCGCGCACGCGAGGCCGCCCGCATGCTGCTGTCCGAGGTTCGCGAGACGGTGTCGGCGTTGCGTGACACCCCCGCGCCGTTGCTTGCGACGCTGCGTCAGCTCGCGCACGACATGCCCGGGCTCGCGGTCCACCTCGAGGTCCCCGAGACGCTGGCCCTCGATTCGGCCGAAGCGACGCACTCGCTCATCCGCTGCGTCCAGGAGGTCCTCACGAACACGCTGCGCCACGCCCACGCGACGCAGCTCTGGATTCGCATCGTCCCGACCGAGGAAGGCGGCGTGCGGGTCATGACCCGAGACGACGGCCGGGGCGCGCGGTCGCCGATGCCTGGCGCGGGCCTCACCGGCATGAGAGAGCGCTTCACCCGCCTGGGAGGCCGCGTGGACTGGCGCGCGGAAGAAGGGAAGGGCTGGGAGTTGGATGCGTGGCTTCCGGCCGAGAGGAGGGCCGACGCGTGATTCGACTCGTCCTGGTGGATGACCATGCGCTGGTGCGACAGGGGCTTCGCGGCTTGCTGGACCTCACGCCCGACCTGCGCGTCGTGGGCGAGGCGGTGGATGGCGAGGAGGCGCTGCGCAAGGTGGCGGAGCTGAATCCCGACGTCGTCCTCATGGACGTGCGCATGCCGCGCATGACGGGCCTGGAAGCGCTGCGGGAGCTGCGGCGCGGGCCCGTGCATCGGCGCGTGGTACTGCTCACCACCTTCGACGAGGACGCCGCCATCGTCGAGGCGTTGCGCGCGGGCGTGCAGGGCTTCCTCCTCAAGGACGTGTCGCTGGAGGAGCTGGCCGACGCCATCCGCCGCGTCCACGCGGGCGAGACGCTGCTGCCCCCCGGTGTCGCCGAGCGCGTGACCCGGGGGCTCCTGGAGCTGTCCCGGGACTTCGCGCATGCGGAGCTTCCCGAGGGGCTCACGCGGCGGGAAGTCGAGGTGCTGCGGCTCATCGCCCGGGGACTGAGCAACCGGGAGATTGCCCAGGCGCTCGGGACGGCGGAGGGCACGGTGAAGAACCAGACCTCCATCATCCTGTCGAAGCTCGGTGTCCGGGACAGGACTCGAGCGGTGCTCCGGGGCATGGAGCTTGGCTGCCTGTAGTTCGGACATCCCTCTTGGGTAGGCCCCGGGTTCTGAGGCAACCTCCTGAATCATGTGGCGCCCGGCGTTATCCCTGCCGGACGCGCGGCACCGCGTTCCGGTGTCCGCAGGACGCAGGAGATGCCCGATGGCCCAGCAGCGTGGACCCTCCCAGCTCGACCTCTTCACGGGCGCGCCCGTGGAGGCGCCCACCCGGAGCCGGAGCCGGACCCAGCCGGTAGCGCCCGCGCCCGTGGAGGAGTCCCTCGCGTCCCTCGGTCGCGAGCTGCCCACGGGCATCTATCTGGGCACCTCGTCGTGGACGTTCCCCGGCTGGTCCGGCCTCGTCTATGACCACGAGGCCGCCGCGTCGCAGCTCGCGCGCGAGGGACTGTCCGCGTACTCGCGCCACCCCGTGCTGCGCACCGTGGGCATCGACCGGACGTTCTACGGTCCCATCAACGCCGAGGCCTTCGCCGAGTACGCGGAGCAGGTGCCCGCGGACTTCCGCTTCCTGGTGAAGGCACACGAGGTCTGCACGCTGGCGCGCTTTCCCATGCACGAGCGCTACGGCGCGCATCGAGGCCAGCTCAACGAGCGCTTCCTTCACGCGGCCTACGCGGAGGAGGCCGTGGTGCGGCCCTTCGTGGAGGGACTGGGCGACAAGGGCGGCCCGCTCGTCTTCCAGTTCCCTCCGCAGGACCCACAGGTGCTGGGCGGCCCCGCGCGCTTCGTGGAGCGACTGCACGCGTTCCTCTCCGCGCTCCCCAAGGGCCCGCTGTACGCGGTGGAGGTGCGCAACGAGGAGCTGCTGACGGAGGGCTTCGCGCAGGCGCTGGCGGACGTGGGCGCCTGTCCCGTCCTCGCGGTGTGGGCCCACATGCCCTCCATGGGCATCCAGGCCAGGCGCACCCGGGCGCTGGAGGCGCGAGCCCTCGTGGTGCGGTGGATGCTGCCGCCGAACCTCGGCTACGAGGAGGCACGTGCTCGCTATGCGCCGTTCAACCGGCTGGTGGACGAGGACGTGCCCACCCGGGATTTGCTGGCGCGAGCGTGCCTGGCCGCCCAGCGCCGCGAGCGCCCCGTCTTCGTCACCATCAACAACAAAGCCGAGGGAAGCGCACCTCTGTCCGCCATCAAACTGGCGGAACGTATCGTCACGAGCAGGACGACGGAGGGGAGCCAGCGGAGCGTCGCGTCATGAACGAGACTTGCCACCGTGCACAACACTTGCTTACTTGAGGGGGCATGAAGTCCGTCCTGGTCGCCGCACTGGTGGTTCAAATGACGACAGCCGGAGGCGCGGGTGCGCGCGAGGAGCGTGCGAACGCGCGCGACACGGCGGCGGCGGACGATGTGGGCAAGCACCTCTCCGCGCTGAAGCAGGAGCTGGACTCGGTGTCGGAGCAGTACCGGCAGGCCCGAGAGCGGCGGCGTCAGGAGTCAGAGCGCAAGAAGCGCGAGTCGGGGGAATGGACGAATGAGCCCGCGACGTCTCCTCCCTCTCCCAGCAGGCGAGCCATCGCTCCCGCCGGAGGGGCCGGAACCCCCGCCCGCTGACGATGAAGTCTTCGAGTTGCCCATCGACGGCAACCTCGACCTGCACTTCTTCCAGCCTCGTGAAGTGAAGCCCCTCGTCATCGAGTACCTCTGGGCGTGTCGCCAGAAGGGGTTGCTCGATGTGCGCGTCATCCACGGCAAGGGCACGGGCGCGCTGCGGCGCACGGTGCACGCGCTGCTGCCCAAGCTGGAGGAGGTGGAGTCCTTCCGCCCCGCCTCCGAGTTCGACGGAGGCTGGGGTGCGACGTGGGTGCGGCTCAAGCCGCTCCCGCCTCAGGACAGCCAGAAGTAGGCGGAGGCGATGAGCGAGCGCTTCTCGTTCACCTTGGCCTTGTTGGCGAGCTCCGCGAGCTGCCGATCCTTGGCGGCGTAGCGCTTCTCCTCCTCGTTGCGCAGCGAGGACAGCTTGCGGCGGTACTCGCGCTCCATCCGGTCCGAGTTCGCCCGCGCCTTCGCGCGCTCCGCGATGTCTTCCACGGACGCCACCTGCTTGCGTGCGTCGATCCACTGCTGCCGGGCCGCCTCGACGCCCTCACGGGACTCCATCAGGCAGTCCTCGACGTAGCGGTCCGCGCGCTCCTTGGCCTTGTCCAGCTCCAAGGCATTGCGGCGCTCGGCGGCGCGGACGATTTCGTCCTTCGCCGTCACCAGCGACTGCTCCTGCATGAGTTGCACGGACACGGGCGCGGGCTGCCGGCGCTTTTCTTCCTTCGCCGCCAGCTTCACGAAGTGCGCGCCGTCCTGGAGGGGCAGGGCGCGGAAGTTGCCCTCGCGGTCCTTCACCAGCACCAGGTGGACGAGCTTCTCCTCGGGCTTGAGGCCCGTCGTCTCGAACTTGTACGCGAACCACCAGCCCTCGCTGCCAGCCAGTCGCGCCAGCCGAGAGGGCAGGCCCGCGGCGTCGAGCTGGAGGTAGCTGACGGCGTCCTGCTTGCGCTCCTTGACGGCGTAGGCGGCCTTGGCGATCTCCAGCCGTCCCGAGGTGCGGCTGCCAAGCACCGAGCTGGTGAGGGCGCGCGCCTCCTGCTGCCGCTTCGCGAGGGCCTCCTTCGTCTGCTCACCCTGGCCGCGCAGGCGGCGGCGGACATCGCCGTCGAAGCGCTCCAGCACCACCGAGCGCATCTCCGTCATGCGCTGGCTGATGCGCCCTTCCATCTCCGAGCGCAGCTTGTCGAAGGCCGCGTTGATGTCCTCCACCTTGCGGCAGCCCTGGTAGATGTCGAGCACGCGGCGCTCGAAGTCCACGCCGCTCTCCAGTGCGCCCAGGATTTCGTCCGACGCGCCGAAGACGCCGTCGAAGAGGTTGAGCTTCTTCTCCAGCAGCTCGAACAGGCGCGCGTCCGCCGCGTTCATCCGGTTGAGGAAGTTGATGACCAGCACGTCGCGCTGCTGGCCATACCGGTGGCAGCGGCCAATGCGCTGCTCCACGCGCTGCGGGTTCCAGGGCAAATCGTAGTTCACCACCAGGTTGCAGAACTGGAGGTTGAGGCCCTCGGCGCCGGCCTCGGTGCAGATGAGGATCTGCGTCTTGTTGCGGAAGTCGTCCACCAGCGCGCGCCGGTCCTCCGGCGTCCCCGCGTCACCGGACAGCAGCGAAATCTTCCCCCGGTACCCGTGCTCCGACAGGAGGTTGAAGAGGTACTGCTGCGTGCGCTTGGACTCGGTGAAGATGAGCGCCTTCTCCGGCCAGCCGTGCGCGCGCATCACCGTGAAGGTCCGGTCCAGGCCCCGCTTGAGGGCCTCGCCCTTGGCGTTGACCTTGATGGAGTCCGCCAGGTCCGCGTACTGCCGAAGCTCCCAGACCTCTTGCTCCAGGGCGCGCACGTTGGGCGCCTTGGCCGGGTCGTCGGACCACTCCTCGCCCTCCTCGACGAACTGCTTGGCCTCCTCGGGCTCGAACATCGCGAGCGCCTGCTGGCCCAGCTTCGCCGCCGCGAGTCGCTTCTCCAGGTTGTCCGACAGCCGCCGCAGCGTCGGGGCGATGGCGTACGTGGAGGACGCCAGGAGCTTGCGGTAGCACAGCGTCAGCAGCGTCTTCTTGCCGGGCTCAATCGCCGCGGCCTCCGAGCGCTGGAGGTACTCGCTGACCTTCTCGTAGAGGTCATGCTCCTCGGGCGAGGGCGTGAAGTCCTCCACGATGGAGCGGCGGTTGGTGTAGCGCACGTACTCGCGCACCTGCCGGCGCAGCGTGCGTTGCACCACGGGGGCCAGCCGCTCCTTCAGCTCGCCCGCGGCGGCCTCGGACATGCCGCCGCCCTCGTCCACGCGGTAGCGGCTGCGGAAGGCGTGCTCGGGGCCCAGAATCTGCTCGTCCAGCAGCGACATCAGGCCGAACAGCTCCATCAGGTCATTCTGGAGCGGGGTGGCGGTGAGCAGCAGCTTGGGCTTGCCGCCCAGGGACGCCTTGAGCGCCTGGCCCATCTTGTTGTTGGCGCGGTGCGCGTTGCGCAGGCGGTGGGCTTCGTCGATGACGACGAGGTCCCACGCGATTTCCGACGTCAGGTGCGCCTTGTTGGCCGCGAACGGGTGCGAGCAGATGACGGGGAAGGGCTGGTCGAAGCAGTTGCCAGTGGCGCGCACGGTGCGGCCGTCCACGAGCACGCTGTCCAGGTCGAACTTCTCTCGCAGCTCGCTGTTCCACTGCGCGCGCAGCGTGGCCGGCGCGAGGATGAGGATGCGCGTCTTCCCCTCGGCCATGAGCTGGGCGATGACGAGCCCCGCTTCAATGGTCTTCCCCAGGCCCACCTCGTCGCCCAGCATGCAGCCGCCGCGCGAAAGCGAGTCGAGCGCGAACATGGCGCCTTCGACCTGATGCGGGTTGAGGTCGACCTTCGCCTCGGACAGGGCTCCCGCCAACCGTTGTTGCGTATCACCACTGCGCGCCAGCAGCTCTTCCGCCAGCAGGCGCTCGTGGAAGGGGGTCAGCGTCGTCCGGGCGGGCGGCTCCGTGGCCTCCGCGCGGGCGGCGATGGCCGCCGCGTCTGCCTCCACCTCCAACCTCAAACCCCTTGCGACCTCCGCCAAGACTGTCTCCATCCGTGTTGTTTCGGGGCGCCCACCGACACAGCGGGCGAGAGAGACGGGCCATTTTGTTGACGGAGGCTCCGCTGTAAAGGGGGTCGTCTCCGAGGCCGAATTCTAGGCCTCCGCGCGATTGGCATGCTTCTTCGCGAGCGACGCGCGCGTACTCGATAAATGAGTGTCGCGCGAACTTTCCGCTGGACATCTTCGCGAGGCCTACAACAGGCCGCGAGACTTGACGTCCAGGTACACGTTGAGCGCGGCCGCGCCGAAACCCTGGGCCGGTGCGCGGACCACGAGGGCCCCCGCGTCGCGCAGGGTGCTGGCGGTGCGGCGGAACTCCGACTCCAGCCGCGTGGCGGCCTGTCGCGAGTACGCGTCCTGGGCTTCCACGGGCACGTCGGTGGCCGCGTCGCGCACGTCCTCGTCCAGCAGCGAGGCGACGACGGGGAGGTGTCGGGGGCGCAAGGCCAGCGTGCGGGTGAGCAGCCCCGCGGACGCGTCCGGGTCCACCAAGTCGGTGAAGAGGACGACGAGGGTGCGCCGCGTCTGTCGGGCGAACGCGAAGTCATAGGCGCGCCCGTAGTCGCTCTCTTCCAGCGCGGCCTCGGCGCGGTAGAGCGACTCGGTGATGAGGCGCAGGTGTTCGTGTCCCTTGCGCGGTGGGAGGAAGGTGAGCACGTCGCTGGCGAAGGCCATGACGCCCACCACGTCGCCCGCGTCCAGGCCCACCCGCGCCAGTCGGAGCGCCGCGTCCACCGCGTGGTCCAGCTTGCGCCGGCCGTGCACCTTGCCCGCCATGTGCCGCCCGCAGTCGAGCAAGAGCAGCATGGGCTGGTGCCGCTCCGGCTGCCACGTGCGCACCAGGGTGTTGGCGTGGCGCGCGGACGCCTTCCAGTCGATGTGCCGGTAGTCGTCGCCGGGGCGGTACTCGCGCAGGGATTCGAACTCGCGCCCCTCGGCCGAGCGGCGGCGCAGGGTCCGTTCCGAGGGCGCGTCCGAGGAGCGGGCCAGGGCGAGGGCCTCGCTCGAGAGCGCGGTGAGGTCCGGATAGATTTTCACCGTCCGCGTCGCGGGCAGCCGCACCTGTCGGGCGCACAGCCCCAGCGGGCCGAGCAGCCGCAGGTGGAGGTCTCCGAAGCGCGCATCCCCTCGGGAAGGAGGGGTGACGAAGTACGTCAGCCGTGAGCGCGCGTGTGGCGTGGCACTCCGGGCTGGCACCTGGAGGGACTGGCGGTGGCCGGTGCTGGCGACGACGTCGGGAGGCTCGTCGCGGACCTCCAGGCGCAGCGGTGTAGTGCCCGCGTCGAGTCGCTCGAAGTCGAGGTGTACGGCGTTGCGAGTTCCCGAGGAGAGGATGGGCTCCACCTCGCGTGACACCTTCACGTCTTCGCCGCGGGGCGCGCGGAGGAAGTCCACGGCGCAGAGCGCGAGCACCGCCACGTCCAGGGCCAGTGCCAGCCAGCCGAACACGGGGCTGGCCACCGTCAGCGCGGCCGGGACGAGCCCCACCGCGAGCAGTGCGACAGCGAGGCCGGTGGGGACGGGACGGCCCAGGCTCACCGAGGGACCCGGACCCGCTCGAGTGTCTGCTTCAACACGTCGTCCGCGGTGACGCCTTCCACCTCGGCCTCGGCCTTGAGGAGCAGGCGGTGGTTGAGCACGCTGCCCGCCGCGCCCTTCACGTCGTCGGGGGTGACGAAGTCATTGCCCATCAGCGCCGCGCGGGCCTTGGACGCGGCGAGGAGCGCCTGTGCGGCTCGGGGGCTCGCGCCCAGGCGCACGCGGGGATTCGCACGCGTGTCCCGCACCACGGCGACCACGTATTGGAGGATGGACTCGTCGCAGGTGACGCGGGCCGCGCGGGCCTGCAGTTCCGCGAGCGTGGGCGCGTCCAGCACGCGGTCCACTGAGGGCGGCCGTCCCTCGCGCTGGTGGAAGGCGCGCAGCATGGTCGTCTCGGAGTCGGAGTCCGGATAGCCCACGCGAATGCGCATCAGGAAGCGGTCGAGCTGGGCCTCGGGCAATGGATAGGTGCCCTCCAGTTCCAGCGGGTTCTGCGTGGCGACGACGAAGAAGTGGGGCGGCAGTGGGTGGGTGACGCCGTCGATGGTGACCTGGCGTTCCTCCATGGCCTCCAGCAGCGCGGCCTGGGCCTTGGGCGGGGTGCGGTTGATTTCGTCCGCGACGAGCACCTCCGTGAAGATGGGGCCCTTCACCAGGCGGAAGGCGTTGTCCTGCGGCTGGAAGATGTTGGTGCCGAGGATGTCCGCCGGCATCAGGTCGGGCGTGAACTGGATGCGGGTGAAGAGCAGCCCCAGCGCTCCGGCCATGCTGCGCGCGGTGAGCGTCTTCGCCACGCCGGGCACGCCCTCCAGCAGGACGTGGCCTCGCGCCAGGAAGGCGGTCACCAGGTCGGCGAGCACGCGGGGCTGGCCGAAGATGGTGCCGGCGAGCGCGGCGGTGAGTCGGGCGAGGGGAGTGGCGTCGGACATGGTGGCGGGGAACGGTAGACCGCCGTCGAGTCGCGCGGCACCACTTTCGTGGCGCGCGCGCCGTGTCGTCAGTCGTTCTTGCTCTTGAGTCCGAGGAACGCGCCGATGAGCGCGGCCACCGAGCCCAAGAGGCCGATGAAGACGCCGAAGCTGGGCGACGAGTTCATCATCTCCGCGTTGCCGATGGGCGTGGGCACGAGCGTCGTGTCCGAGGACACCTTGATGAAGACGATGCACCAGATGAGGCACAGGAACGTGGTGAACAGCTGCGCCATCCACGGCACCACGGGATTGAGGTTGGGGAACGCGCTGCGCACCCGGGCGCCGATGGCCACCATCACCATCAGCGCGAGCAGGAACGCGCCGAAGCCCGTGCTCATCAGTCCCAGGGCGTCACCGTCCGCCGCCGTCTCCTTCCACGGCGTGAAGCACGAGAGGACGACCAGCCCGGCGCCATAGAAGGCGATCTTGTCGCCGGCGCCCATCGCGCCCATCAAATCCCTGGCGTCCTGCATCAGCTCGTCGGGGTCGACGATGGCGCTGCCGTTGTTCTCGTCGTCGTCCCGGCCCCCTCTTGCCCACGGGTCCGCTCCAGACGAGGCCGGCGCGGGGG
>NZ_JABUMQ010000640.1:0-1735 GCF_013336645.1 Myxococcus sp. CA039A
GCTCGGTGGTGGTGGGGGGCCTGCTCGCGGTGGCGATGCTCGTCTACATGCGGGGCGTGAAGCAGGAGTTGCCGCTGTTCCTGGTGGGCCTGTCCTTCGCCGCGGCCGAGGGTGGCACGCGCCTGCACCTGTCGCCGCTGCTGGTGTCGCTGGCGGCCGGGGCGCTCATCGCCAACCTGGATGAGCGCGAGGGTGAGCGCATCCACCACGCGATTCAACGCGCGGGCCTGCCGGTGTTCGCGCTCTTCTTCGCGGCGGCTGGCGCGGGGCTGAAGCTGGATGCGTTGGTGACGGTGGGGCCGGCGGCGCTGCTGCTCGTCGTGCTGCGAGGCGCGGCCATCTGGTTCGCTTGTCGACGCTTCGCGCCCAAGGAGGACCCTCGGTTGAAGAGCCACCTGTGGATGGGGCTCATCTCCCAGGCGGGCGTGACGTTCGGGTTGGCGGCGCTGGTGTCGAGGACGTTTCCCTCGTTCGGCCCGCATGTGGAGGTGCTCATCGTGGCGATGATCACCGCGCACGAACTCGTGGGCCCGGTGCTCACGCGACGTGCACTGACGGCCAGTGGCGAAGTCAGGACGGACGAGGCGCCGGGAACCGCGTAGGCTCGACAGCCCCACGCAGGAGGCAGGAAGGACATCATGGCCGCACCCATCCTCGAGGTGGACATGGAGCACCCCTCACCGCGCCACATCCAGCGCGCCGTGGAGGTGCTCGAGCGCGGCGGGCTCATCGCCTATCCGACGGACACGTACTACGGCATGGGCTGTGACCTGGGCTCGAAGCGGGCCATCGAGCGGCTCTACCAGCTCAAGGGGCGCGACAAGAAGAAGCCCCTGTCCTTCCTGTGCCCGGACCTGTCGGACGTCGCTCGCTACGCCCACGTCAGCAATTTCGCGTATCGAACAATGAAGGGTCTCACCCCGGGTGCGTTTACCTTCGTCCTCGAAGCGACGCGATTGGTGCCCGATTTGATGATGACCAAGCAGAAGCAGGTCGGTATCCGGGTCCCGGATGCCCCCCTGGCTCGCGAACTGGCTCGGGCACTGGGGCGCCCTCTGGTGACGACGTCGGTGAGCAATACTCAGGGTGAGCCGCTCACGGACGCACGGGAGATCAAGGAGGAGTTCGGCCACGGGCTGGAGCTCATCCTTGACGGGGGTGTGACGTTGAACGAACCGTCGACAGTGGTTTCACTCATCGGCGATACGCTTGAAATCCTCCGGCAGGGCAAGGGTAGGCTGGAGGACTGAAACTCGAACAAGAAGAGGGGGGCCACCGTGGAATCAGGGGCCGCGGAGCCAGCGCGAACGGACATGCCACACCAAGTCCCTTCGCCTGTGAGGTTGCTATTGCTGCTGTTGTTTCGCCCGGTGGACCTGCACTACAGGCTCCGGGCGGCGGGAATCCTCGCGCCAGGGGGGCGCATCGGCCAGTTGTGGCGAGAGCAAGGTGAGGGTGGACGCGCCGCGGGGCTCTATGTCCGGCGGATGTTGCTCTTGTTGGTGGTGGGCTCGCCGCTGGTGACGGCGCTGGTGGGGCTGGGGCTGTACTGTGCCGGCATTCCACTTCGCGGCGGCTGGGCGGTGTCCGCGTTGTGTTGTTCGGCCGTGGGTCTGGCGCTCGCACAGGTATCGGGACTCGCGGCCGGGGTGCTGTTGGGTTCGCTGGCGAGTCTGTCCATGCTGGTGGGGTTGCACGCCACGGCGGCCGGGGCCTTCGGGCCGGTGCTCGGGGG
>NZ_JABUMQ010000641.1:0-1725 GCF_013336645.1 Myxococcus sp. CA039A
CTCCCGCCCGAGTCTCGAAGAGCACACCTGCTCGCCGGGAGCCGGAGCCCGAGCAGCAGCCCTACTTCCCCGAGCCGGAGCCGCAGTACCCCCAGGAGCCGGAGCCCGAGCAGCAGCCCGAGCCCCAGCGAGCGTGGGTGCCCGAGGAGGACCCGGATACGACGTACTTCGGTGAGCCTGATCCTCGGGGCCAGTCCCAGGCTTCGGCGCGGCGAGGGGCGGCACCGGCCGCCAGCGCGGCGCCGCTGAACGAGCTGTTCTCCGACCTGGACCTTCCAGAGCGGGGGGACCAGGACGACGTTCCCCAGGAGGACCCGCTGGCCTCGCTGGGCGGCGGTGACGAAGAGGAGCGCAGGCCTCGGGAGGACACGCGTCACTTCGCCAAGAAGGCGGGTGTCACGCGGCGCAACTCTGGCTGGAAGTACGCCGTCTTCGCGCTGCTGCTCATCATCGTGCCGGTGGGAGCCGCCTACGTGTTGTCGGAGTCGCTGGGCGTCATGCCGCTGCGGGTGACGACGGTGGACGCCGAGGGCAACCGGGTGGAGCAGTCCGTCTTCACCGGTGCTGGCATGGGCGCGCTGCGCGACAAGCTGCTGGGCAAGACGCCCCCGCCAGCTCCGCCGCCTGCGACGAAGGTGACCCCCGAGTCGCCCCCGGCCGCAGTGCAGCCCGCCGAGCCCAAGGCCGCCGAGCCGACGGCCGGCACCGAGGGCGCCGCCGTGGCGGCTCCGTCCAAGGAGCAGGTCGCGGCGGTCTACAACGACACGGAGAAGAAGGACGTCGCTCCGGAGGTCCGCGAGGATGCGGACGTGGCCGCGGCGGACACCGAGGAAGTGGGCGGTCCGTCGGACGAGGAAGTGGAGCGCATCGTGGAGCAGACCCAGGTCGCGTTCCGCGACTGCGTGGACCAGGAGCTGCGCCGCAATCCGTCCTTCAAGGGCGGGAAGGTGACGCTCACCGCCACCGTGGGCACGTCGGGCGCGGTGAAGGCCGCCACGTTCAGCCGCAAGGACCTGAACGGCTCCTCGAACACGGTGGGCACCTGCATCCGGGACCGTGCCAAGCGCATGGTCTTCTCCAGCTTCTCGGGTGAGGACGTCGACCTGGAGATTCCGCTCGTCCTCTCCGGGCGGTAGTCCCGAACCAGGGCCCCGGGCCTCTTCCTCTCGTCGAGGGGAGGCCCCGGGACCTGGCGCGGCCGCCGAGCGTCCGCCTCAGAGGTCGAAGTCGCCCGCGGGCGGCTTCTTGCCCTGCATCGCCCGCTGACGCGCCAGGCGCACTTCCTCGCGCAGCGCCTCGGTGGCTTCCGCGTCCACCCGCATCGTCTCCAGGTCCAGCACGTCACCCTCGCGCACGCCCGAGGGGAGTGACGTGAGGGGCCGTGTCACCTCGCGCCCTTCGACGATGAGCACCGCGACGTCGTCCTCGATGCGGTCCAGCGTGGCCCGCGACACGCGTGTCTTCGTCATGGGTTGCAGTCCTGGGCGGGACGTCGTTCCTGGGCCGCCGCCTCGCGCGTCTTGTAGACGATGAGGTTCTCGGGGTGGATCTTCTTCGCCCCGTCGCAGTCCGGGAAGTGGAACAGCTGCCGCTTCCGGCTGGCGTGGTACGGGCCCTTGTACTTCTTCGAGCGGTCCGTGCGCCCCTCCGCCACGGGCGCGGGCGGCTCCGTCCGGGTCGTCTGGAGCGTGTCGATGGGCCGCAGGTCCTCGGGGGGAGGGGGCG
>NZ_JABUMQ010000642.1:0-1696 GCF_013336645.1 Myxococcus sp. CA039A
GGCGTGGTGGGGCGTCGCGAGGCCGCGTCCTCCGCCGAGGGGGGCTTCTCGTGGGTGGGCGCGAGCGCGCTGGGATTGGAGCGGGTGGAGCGCAGCGAGCGGCGCAGCTTGTGGAGTTGCTGGCGCAGCGCGTCCGCCGAGTTGGGCCGCGTCTCCGGGTCCTTCGTGAGCATCTGGAGGATGAACGCATCCAGCGCGGGCGGCAGGTCGGAGACGAACTCGGAGGGGCGGGGAGGCCGCGCCTCCACGTGCTTCATCAGCAGATCCACGGGCGAACTGCCCACGAAGGGCAGCCGGCCCGTCACCATCTCGAACGTCACCACGCCCAGGGCGTAGAGGTCGGTCATCGGACCCACCTCCTGGCCTCGCGCCTGCTCCGGGGCCATGTACTCCGGCGTGCCCACCACCATGTCCGTGCGCGTCTGCGCGGTGCGGCCGGTGGGGCCCTGGCCCCGCTTGGCGAGCCCGAAGTCCAGCACCTTCACGTAGCGCGAGCCGTCCGGCTGGCGCACGAGGAAGATGTTGCTCGGCTTGAGGTCCCGGTGCACCACGCCCGCGCCATGCGCGGAGGCCAGCGCGGCGAGCACCTCGTCCAGGATGGGCAGGGCCTCCAGCACGGGCAGCCGGTTCTTCTCCGACAGCACGGCGTCGAGCGGCTGACCCTCCAGGTACTCCATGACGATGTACTGCCGGCCGTCCGGCACCTGGCCGAAGCCGAAGATGTCGATGATGCCCCGGTGGCGGATGGCGTTCACCGCGCGGGCCTCGGCCAGAAGCCGCTCCACCTGCTCGTTGGAGTGGGCCAGCTCCGGACGGAGCACCTTCACCGCCACGCGCTTGCCGATGAGCGGCTGGATGCCCTCGTACACCAGGCCCATGCCGCCCACGCCGATGCGAGCGCGCAGCTCGTACTCACCCAGCTTCAAGCCGATGAGCGGATCCTTCGGCACGTCCGTCAGGGCCTCCAGGGTGCTCTGCACGACGACCTTCGGCTCGTCCGCCATCGGCGATGCCGGGGCCGACGGTGGGACGTGGAACGAAGCGAGTGCCACGGTGCCGTCCCTCGGACACACACCAGTGTCCGCGGGGACGGGAAAACCACAGGTTTCGCAGTTCAGCTCGGAAGCCATCTCGGGCCAGGAAGAAAGGTCAGCGTACCAAGACGAGGTGAATGACGCGATGTGGTTCGGACCCGAGTGCAGGGCGAGCGTTCAAGCACCGCACACCCCGCGGCGTCGACCTGTCCAACAGCGTCGGACAGCCGACGGATGACCCTATTGGATGGGCACACATCCCGTCGTTGGCAGGGATGCGCCCTCACCGCCGTTGTTCTCGCCGCCCGCGCCGCCGGCCCCCTGGGCGATGGTGACCCCGCCATCCAGGGTGACCTGACCCCGCTGACACCAGATGCCCACCGATGGACCGCCGCCCCCACCGCCCCCCATTCCGCCGGGGCCGCCGGGGCCGCCTGAGCCCCCGTTGCCGCCGACGCCGCTGTAGGTTCTGATGGTCTGGCCGGACTCCTCCGTGATGATATCGGCGAAGGCGCTGCCCAGGCCTCCGTCCCCGCCGAGTCCGCCGACGCCGCCCGCGCCGCCCTTGCCGCCCGCGCCGCCTCCGAGCGTCTCGATACGGGAGCCCGCTTCCAGGGACACCTGGGCGTCGAACACGAGCAGGCCGATGGACGCCCCACCCC
>NZ_JABUMQ010000643.1:0-1690 GCF_013336645.1 Myxococcus sp. CA039A
CTGGAACACCGCCCCCGGCCCACACTCGCCAGGCAGCCCGCGCGTCAGACGAGCTCGGACTTGGGCTGGCGCGTCATCAGGTCCACCACCGCCATCTTCGCGTTCTTGTCCTCGTAGGCAATCAGGTAGACCTGCTGGCAGATGGGCAGCTCCACGCCCGTCTTGAGCGACAAGTCGCGAGCGCTGCGCGCCGTCTTCACGCCCTCGGCGACTTCCTTCATCTGTCCCAGGATGTCCGGCAGCTTGCGGCCCTTGCCCAGCTCCATGCCCACGTGACGGTTGCGGCTCAGCTCGCCCGTACACGTCAGCACCAGGTCACCCATGCCGGACAGGCCCGACAGCGTCAGCGGGTTTGCGCCCTTGCGCACCGCCAGCCGGGTGATTTCCGCCAGGCCGCGGGTGATGATGGCCGCTCGAGCGTTGTGGCCCATGCCCAGGCCGTCCGCCATGCCCGCGGCAATCGCGATGACGTTCTTCAGCGCGCCGCCGTACTGCACGCCCACCACGTCCGTGGACGTGTAGCTGCGGAAGGTCTCCGTCTGGAGCGCCTTCTGACAGCGCACCGCGACCTTGTCCCAGTGGGACGCAATCGTCACCACCGTGGGCATGCGCCGCGCCAGCTCCTTGGCGAAGCTGGGGCCCGACAGCACGGCGATGTACGGATGGAACTCCTCCGGGAGGCAGTCCTCCAGCAGCTCCGTCATCGTCAGCAGTGTCTCGTTCTCGATGCCCTTGGACACGGTGATGATGGGCACGTTGCGCGGCAGGAAGGCCTTGGCGCGGGCCAGCACCTCGCGCGTGGCGTGGCTCGGCGTGGCGAGCACCACCATCTCCGCGCCGGCGAGCGCCTCTTCCAAGTCCTGGGTGGCGCGCACGCGCTCGGAGATGGGGATGCCGGGAAGATAGGTGGGGTTCTCGTGCCGGGTGTTGATGGCCTCCACCACCGTCGGCTCGCGGCCCCAGAGGCGGACCTCCTCACAGTTCACCGCCAGCACGTTCGCCAGGGCGGTACCGAAGGAGCCGGAGCCGATGACACTGCCACGCATGAAGACCTCGCTCGAGGGGGTGGAAAGGGCACGTTGTCGTGCCAGTTGCCGGTGCTACAGACCGGTGACGATGCCGATGGAGACCACCGGCATGAAGGCGGCGTCCTCGGCACGGGTGCGGAAGTCGCCGCCCAGGGAGACAGAGTAGGACGTTTTCTCGCTCAGCGGCACTTCGGCGCCCACTCGCACGGGCCACGCGCTGGAGGCCACCAGGTCCGGTGGCAGGCCGCCCAGCGGCGTGCGTTGGATGGGCTCCGTGTCCAGGGCCACCAGGTAGCGCACGTCGATGAAGAGCCTGGACGCGCGAACACCCTGGCGCTGGAAGGAGCCGACGATGCCGGGCATCACGTTCCAGTTGCGCCGGCCGGTGAGGTAGCGCGCGCCCCGGTCCTCCAGGCTCGCGGACCGGAGGAAGAATGCGTGACTGCCCTCCATCACCAGCCCCAGGCTCCAGCGCGCGCCTCCGTCCAGCACCCGCCACCGCCAGCCCAGCCGCGCCTCGTTCATCATCCCGTAGAGGCTGTCGAGTCCCACCAGCACATCGACCTGGGGCAGCACGCCCACGGCGGCGCGAGCGGACAGCGTGGGGAAACCCAGCGAGAGGCCGACCGCCACCCCGCCTGTCCTGCCCACGGTGTGTGCAC
>NZ_JABUMQ010000644.1:0-1680 GCF_013336645.1 Myxococcus sp. CA039A
GGGAAGGGGGGCGCTTGGGTCCGACATTCGTCGGTGCTTGAGCACGGGACTTCCCGCGCCGTCAAGGCGCCGCGAGGGCTCGGAGGGAGGGCGTGCGGCGCGAGCGCCTCCTGGACCGACGCCTCGCGCGGCTCAGAGTCCCGCGAGCCGCGCCAGCACGCGGGTGGTGTCCTTCTCCAGGAAGTCGACCAGCTCCGGCGCGCGCGAGTGCCGGATGAGGGGCGCGTTCTGTCCCGCCCACAGCGAGAGGAGGTCTTCGCGCCCCTGACGGGTCGCCGCCTGCCGCAGCGGCTGGGTGAACCAGTTCTGCACCGGGTAGGGCGGGACGTCGTGTTCGTGAGGCGTCATCTCCCGCAGGAAGCGGTTCTTGATGCCGCGCGCATAGCGTCCGGAGAAGACGCGCGTCAGCACCGTGGCGCGCGCGGACTCCTGGCGCAGCGCTTTGCGATAGACGTCACTGGCGTTGGACTCCTCGCATGCGAGGAAGGCGGTGCCCACCTGGACGCCCTCGGCTCCCAGCGCCAGGGCCGTGGCCACCGACCTGCCGTCGGCGATGCCACCCGAGGCGATGACGGGCGTGCGCACCTGGTCCACCAGCTGAGGCACCAGCGCCGTCGTCGCGGGGGACTCGTCCGCGGGCCTGAGGAACGAGGCCCGGTGTCCACCCGCCTCGCTGCCCGACGCGACGATGAGGTCCACCCCCGCGCGCTCCAGCGCGAGCCCCTCGTCCACGTTCGTCGCCGTCCCCACCGTGAGGATTCCGGAGGCCCGGCACGCATCCAGGATGCGCGCCGACGGGATGCCGAAGATGAAGCTGAACACCGGCGGCTTGAGCGCGAGCACCGCGTCAAGCTGCGCGTCGTAGTCCTGGGAGAAGGCGCTGGGGTAAGTGGGCGCGGGCAGGCCCAGCTCGTCGTACCAGGGCTTCAGCCGGGCGACGTTCGCCTGGAACTCCTCCGGCGTGGGGCGCAGCTCCCGCTCCCCTTCCAGCGGGACCCACAGGTTGATGGCGAACGGCCGCGAGGTGAGCCCCCGCAGCTCCCGGACGGTGTCCTCGATGTGCGACGCGCTCAGGTGGTGCGCGCCGAACGAGCCCAGCCCTCCCGCCTCGGACACCGCCGCCGCCAGCCGCGTCGACGACATGCCTCCGCCAAACGGCCCCTGGATGAGGGGGAGCCGGGTTCCAAGCATCCGTGCCACTCGTGTCTCGGTCCACATGGGAAGGCCCTCGCGCCGTCGTGTGCGCCGCTGTCCTAGCGACGAGGGGCCTGCCCCGCGACCCGATGTCCGGACAGGCGGGCGCTCGGGGTCTTTTCCGGATAACCGCGAGGAGAAGCCGCGCTTGTGGCGAGGGCGCCTGCCACGGGGCAACGAGCGCTTGCCCCGGCGGGGGGCGGGTGCAACCCTGCCGCGCCGCTCGATTCTCCAAAGGAACTTGATGATGCAAGCACCGGGACCGACGCTTGAAACCGCGCGCCTCATCCTGCGCCCGACGGCACGGGAGGACTTCGAGGGCTTCGTGGCCCTGATGGCCGACCCCGACTCCTCGCGCCACATCGGTGGCCTCCAGCCCCGCTCCGTCGTCTGGCGGGCCATGAGCTCCATGGCGGGGAGCTGGGCGCTCCAGGGCTTTGGCATGTTCTCCGTGCTGGAGCGCTCCACGGGCAGGTGGGTGGGCCG
>NZ_JABUMQ010000645.1:0-1657 GCF_013336645.1 Myxococcus sp. CA039A
GGGCTTCACCTCGACGACGGGAGGCGGGGGCGGACGGAAGACGACGTCCGTGCCCTTCTTCTCCTGGATGACCTCGCGCACCTTGCCGGCGAAGGAGACGACGGCGACTCCGATGAGCACGAAGACCGCGACGGACGCCGTGGTGGAGAGCGCGAACCTTCGCGCCGAGGCAACATCGGAGGCGCTGTCGAACGTTTCGAACATGGCTGACGCGCATATAGCGACGCCATGTTTCAGGGGTGTCCGGACCCCGTGACACTTTCAGGCCAGGAAGATGACGGATGCGTCACGGCGCCCGCATGCCACGCAGGGTGCGAGGCAAACGGGCGAGAGTGTCACCGAGCGTCATCGCGCGAGGCGCACCTTGTTGGCGGATCTGCCACAACATGGCGATCAGCAACGCGGAGTACACGAGCGCGAAAGGGCGCATCAGCAGCACGTCGCGAGACCAGTCGAACCCCAATCCCTTGTCGGAGAACATGGTGCCGATGACGGCAATGACTCCGACGAGGGTGAGGTTGGAGCGGAAGCGGCCCTCGGTGGCGGCGCGCACCAGCGGCCAGGCGAGCACGTAGTTGGCGCGCCAGCCCAACGGTGACAGGAGCGTCACGCCCAGGCAGCACAGGGCCAGCAGGTCCGCGGGGCCCGGCCGCGCCCACAGCACGCCCGCGAGGAACAGGGCGATGGCGACGAACTGGGCCAGGGTGATGGCGAACGAGGGCGGCGTGGCGACGGAGCCCGGGTGGAACAGGGTGATGAGCAGCGTGGGCAGGCCCTGCGCATTGGTGCTGAGCACCCAGGGGGGCGTGGTGCGGGCGAGCGTCTCGCTCCACATCTGGAACTGGGTGAGGGTGCCGTCCCAGCCATAGCGCGCCAGGGTGGGCAGCGAGAGCACGACGCCGAAAACAGCGGTGGCGCCGATGACGCGCCAGTGGCGGCGCCAGAGAAAGAACAGACCGATGAGCGCGGCGGGGGGCTTGAGGAGGAAGGCCACCGCGAAGGCCGCGCCCGGACGCCACACCTGGCCGCGCTCGGCGCCGAGCGCGGAGACGACGACGAGCAGCAGCATGACGACGTCGACCTGGCCGTAGAACAGCTCGAAGGTGAAGGCGGGCAGCAGGGCAATGGTGGTGAGCGCGGGGGCCCAGGACCACGGCGCGGCCTCACCAGGGCCGTGCGGCGAGCGGCGGGTGAGGCGGGCCACGGCCACGAGCGCGAGGATGGAGCCGACGTTCCACAGCGCGACGGCCATGCGCGGGGGAAGGAAGCTGAAGGGGATGAAGAGGGGCGTGGTGACGGGCGCGTACTTGAACGGCATGGTGCCGTCGGAGACGCGGTAGAGGTCCGTGCCCTCGATGAAGCGCTCGGCGGCGGTGAGATACACGCGGAAGTCCACGCCACGGCGAGGGTGCTGACCCACGGCGACGGCGGCGACGAGCAGCACCGCGAGCACCAACCACCAGAGCCAGCGGGCCCACTTCGTGGAGGTGTACTTCGCGGGGCTGGAAGCGTCGCTCAGCGCGCTCGCGGATTGGGACGAGGTCGTCACGGGGCCAGGCTCCCGGGTTCGAGGACAGGGGAGTGGACGGGCCCATTCACGCGGGGTGTGGGCGAAGGGCGGGGAAGGCCGTGGTGTCGGCACGGCCCCGGGGCTGTC
>NZ_JABUMQ010000646.1:0-1601 GCF_013336645.1 Myxococcus sp. CA039A
CACCCACCCAGAACAAGCCCTCCACGTCCGGACTCTTCACCCGGGGACGCAGCGGCCCCAATTGCATCCATGTATGAGAGAGATTGAAGACCGCGCCCCGGAACACGTTGAAGTCATCCCGCCAGGTCTCCGCCGTGAAGTAGCGCTCCTCGCGAATGTGCTCACGCACGCCCTTCAACCCCACCTTCGCGAGCATGTCTGGAATGCGCTCGCGCAACGTGGCCTCCGTCTTCGCCCAGTCCACGGGCCGCGCCGTGTTGGGCGTGGGCACGAGCACGTAGAGCGTGGAGTGCCCCTTCGGCGCGCCGGACGGGTCCGTCACACACGGGTTGCACACGTAGAAGGGCGGGTCGTCCACGTCGACGCTCCGGTCCTCCAGCGCGTCCCGGTCCGTGCGCCGCGCCGCCTCCGAGAGATAGATGAGGTGGTGCGGCAGGTCCTCGTAGCGCGTGTCCAGCCCGTAGTACGCCATGAACGTGCTGCACGAGTACTTCGCCTTCTCCAGCGCCGCGTCCGTCAGCCGCGAGCCCTCGCGCGCCTCGGCGGGCACCAGCTTCGTCGCCGCGTACGGCAGGTCCGCGTTCATCACCACCGCGTCCGCGTCCAACACCTCGCCCCCCACCAGCGTCACGCCCACCACGCGCCCCGCCTCCACGCGCACGCGCTCCACCGGCGCGCCCATGCGGAACGTCGCGCCCAAATCTTGCGCGCACCGCATCATCCCTCGCGCCAGCTCTCGGAAGCCGCCGTCGACGTGCCACACCCCGAAGGCCAGCTCCAGGAAGGGAATCACGCTGAACACCGACGAACACGTCGTCGGGTGCAGGCCCAGGTACTTCGACGGATACGCCAGCGCGTACGTCAGCCGGTCGTCATGGAAGAACGAGTCCAGGTGCCGGTACAGCGTCTGCCAGGGCTTGAAGCGCAGCGTGGGCGCCAAACGCCAGGGGGCGTAGTAACCCAGGCTTCCCGCGTGCGTGCAGATGAACTTCTCGTACGCGACGCCGTACTTCTCCTTCCCTTCCGCCAACCACCGGCGCATCGCCGCGGCCTGCTCCGGACCGAAGCGGGCGACCTCCGCCTCCATGCGCTCCGGGTGTCGGCTGGTGTCCAGGTGGGTGCCATCCCAGAAGTGCACCCGCGTGTTGACGTCCAGGGGGACCAGCTTCACGTAGTCCGCCAACCGCCGGCCCGCCCGCTCGAAGATGCGCTCCAACACACCGGGGAGCTGGAGGATGGAAGGACCAGTATCGAGCGAATACTCGCCCTGCGGTCCGAGCGTCAGGCCCTTCATCCGCCCGCCGGGCACCGGGTCCTTCTCCACCACCGTGACTCGAAAGCCCTGGCCGGCCAGGTTGATGGCGGCGGACAGCCCACCCGGTCCCGCTCCCACGACGATGACGTGACGCACCATGGCTCCTAGAATGCCCTGAGCGAGCAGCCGTTGCAGTGTCCGTGGTGCGAACGGGCGGGCGGGGATTGTGTTTCGGCCCCGGACGTTTCTCCTGGAGGACACGCGCGGGTGGGGACGGCTTGAAGGGGGCCGCCGCGCACTCGAAGCTCGCGTCGTCGTTCTCCCGGCCCCTTCCCCGGCAACCTCC
>NZ_JABUMQ010000647.1:0-1598 GCF_013336645.1 Myxococcus sp. CA039A
GCCCGGCCCCCGTCCGCTCAGCCCACCTCGCGCAGCGCCTGCTTGCCCGGGACGAAGGTGGCCACGGGCTCGGCCTTGCCCGCGACGGGCAGGGGCGCCGCGGGCTCGAAGCGCAGGGACGCATCGTCCTGGCAGAAGTGGCGCGTGGCCTCCGACACCAGCATGGCCACGCCCACCTTCTTCGTGAGCCCTTCGATGCGGCTGGCCAGGTTCACCGCGTCGCCAATCACCGTGTACTCGCGCCGCTGCGCGCTGCCCACGTCCCCCACCACCACGCGCCCCGTGTGGATGCCGATGCCGATTCGCAGCGGCTCCTCACCGCGCGCCACGCGCTCCGCGTTGAGCGTCTCCAGCGCCTCCAGCATGGCCAGCCCACACGCCACCGCGGCCTTCGGGTGCCCCGGCAAATCCAGCGGCGCGCCGAAGTACGCGAGGATGCCGTCACCGATGAACTTGTCGAGCGTCCCTCCATGGCGGAACACCACGTCCACCATGCGCGACAGGTACTCGTTGAGCAGCGCGACGACTTGAGGGCTGTCCATGCGCTCGGACATGGAGGTGAAGCCTCGGATGTCGGAGAACAGCAGCGTCACCTCGCGGTGCTCGCCGCCTCCCGCCTCGGTGCCGTGCTGGGCAATCTGTCGGGCGACCTCGGGGGAGAAGTAGCGGCCCAGCCGCTCCAGCCGCACCTCCTCTTGCGCCACCTGCGTCACCAGCCCCAGCACCTGCCGGCTGATGAAGGCCGCCGCGAGCGCGCCCAGCGCCAGCACCAGCACCATGCCCGGCAGGAACGCCTGCCACTCCACCTGGGCCTGGAACACCAGCATCTTCTCCAGGCCGATGGCCACCACCGTGGCCAGCACGACGATGACGCGCGACAGCGTCACCAGCGACACGAGCACCACCAGCACGATGTACACGCCCAGCGTCAAGAGCGCGGTGGGCACCGCGTTGTCGTTGTTCGCCGTGCCGATGGCCAGCGACTGGAGGGCGAAGACGGCGGGCATGTCCAGGAAGACGAGCCCGAGCGCCGGGCGCCGCCCCAGGCGGGGAAAGCGGCGCGCGCCGGCCCACAGCACCACCGCCAGCGCCAGGTACGCGGCGAGCACCCCGAGCGGCGTGCGCCACTCGAACTGCCACGTCATCACCAGCCAGCTCGCCGTGCCCGCCGCGCGGACCCGGTTGAGCCACTCGCCCACCTGCGCGCGCCACCCTTCCAGGCGTCGCGCGAGCGTATCCTCGACATGGGAAAGCACCCGCATGAGGTCGCACGCTACCACCACCCTCCAGGGAGCCACCCGCGTGCGAGCCATGAGGCCCAGGTGCGGTATCTTCCGCCCCAGGAAATCATGGCGAGCATCGGTCACGTGGCGGTGGGCATGGCCCTGGGGCGGTATGAGGCGAACGGTGGGTCGACCCGTCGCCTGGTTGCCTCCATGGCACTCTTCTCGATGCTGGCCCTGCTGCCGGACGCGGACGTGGTGGCCTTCGTCTTCCGCATTCCCTATGCGGCGCCGTGGGGACACCGGGGCGCGTCGCACTCGTTCGTCTTCGCGGCGGCGGTGGCGCTCGCGGTGGCGGGGGTGGCGAAGTGGGCG
>NZ_JABUMQ010000648.1:0-1561 GCF_013336645.1 Myxococcus sp. CA039A
CCTCAACAGCGCCCCCGTTCCCTTCCATGCGCACGTGACGACGTGGCCCCCCCCCGAGCAGTGCACGGTGGCCGACTGCACGCGGAACTCCGCGCCTGAGCGGAGCCACTGCCACGCGCATCAGAAGCGGGCGACTCGGGGGCAGCCCTTGTCCACGCCGGTGGCGGAGACGTACGCCACCCCGTGGGAGCGGCTCGTCGCGGCCGCCCTGGCCTACGCGGATGCGGGCGACGACGAGGAGGAGTTCGCGAGGGCGAAGGACCGGTTGCGGAAGGCCGCCCAGTCCTACGCCCGTGGGCTCCTACTCCAGCCGGAACTGGCCCGGCGGACGCGGAAGGTAATGACCACGGACCACCTTGAGCTCTGGCAGGACGACAGGTAGGTGTTCAAGGTCATCCTAAGCTCGAAATGGTACGAGTGACGCTTCGACCTTGACGTCTCTAAGTCCAGGATCCTGTGCAAGCCGGAGTGCTAACGCCTGTTTGGTGAGTTCCTGATTCACGGTTGGGCCGCAGACGATTCTTGTAATGGGAAGACTCTCGGGAGGCGTAGTTATCCTGCACATGTTAATGCAGAAGTATGGGATGATTCGAGGACCAGCGGACCGGAAACTAAGGGCTGGGTGGTCCATTTTTTCGAAGACAATTAGCCTCCATTCATTCTCTTCAGCAAAGCCTGGGTGCTTGAATCGAAAGAATGCATCGATCAGCGCTGTGCGAAGCCCTATGTCGGCGGCTTCGATGAGTTCGTCGCTTTCTGCCTTCCAGCCCGCTACCTCCCAACTGTCAGCCAGGGCGCAGAATGAATCTATGGCTCGACTGATGTAGGACTTTTGATGCTCTATGTCGTAAATGACCTTTGCTAGAATCGCCGGCCTGTCTTTGGTCTTGACGCGGGCCTCAAGTTCGTTCGGGCTGAATCCGATAGCGAAGCCACCGCCTAGTGACCCATATCCGCGCCATTGGCTAAGGAGGTCGCCGCTCGCGCAGAAGCATGTGATGAATGGGGCAAAGTTGCTGGTTAGGAATGTGCCAATTTTCCTTTCGGTGGTCTGGAGTAGCGATGCGGAGAGTCTTGTGTTTTTGAGTTCGAGTTTTTCCTTGAGTGCCGCCTGAATGAGTGAAAGTCCGTGGGTTGCTTCCGTTGCGTCATTAAGGAAGCCGGACCGGCTGAACCATAATGCCTTGGTGTTCAGTATTCCGAGCAGCCCTCCTGGGTCGGTGTAGTGATAGAGCGTGTCAGGAGGGGCGTCGTCAAGGGTTGAGAATTCGGAAAAGAACTGATCTTTGATTGAGTTGATGTCGTTCTGGTAGATTGGGTCTGGGTTCATTTGTGGGGTGAGGTGGGTCGGTGTTTGCATAGATCAGCCGTCCCCTTGTGAGTGCTGAATCTATTCTGGTCTGCTGGTCGCGGTGAGCGTCAAGGTAGATGTCGCGTGAGAGGGTTCAGCCGATGCGCTTCAACTCCTGCACGGCCGGGGTGAGGTTCGGAGAGGGGCCGAGACGGACGGGGCCTGCTGGCGTCCAGTTGCGAGTGTCGCGGCTCCAGCGTTCGGGGTGAC
>NZ_JABUMQ010000649.1:0-1536 GCF_013336645.1 Myxococcus sp. CA039A
TGACATGAATGCCGCCGTCACCGCCGACGCCAACGTCACGACGCTTGGTTGCGAGTCCGGCGCCATCGTCACGTGCCTGGATTGGGGTTACAGCCCCTGGAATCCCCAGACAGGGGTGTCGGACCCGAATCGGGAATATGTCTATGGCTCCTGTCTCCAGGCGAAGCGCGCGGCGTACTTCGTGGGCAAGGGCGACCTCAAGAGCTACACACTGACGGGCACTCGCATCGTCAAACGGGATGAGTATGGGTTTGGGCGAGACGCGGAGGGTGGCATCGAGCGCACCGACTTCCTGGAGGCCCTCTGGAGTCCCGAGGGCGCGGTCTGTCTCAATCCCGAGCACCGGCGTCACCCGGAGATTCCCCTGCATCCGGAACATGGCCCCCGAATCGAGCGCTGTGAGGCACCGTCGGGACAGCTCATCCTGTGGCGGGACAACGGCAAGCTCGCGACGGGCCTGCCACCGCGACACTAGGGCGTGCCCAGCAGGTCAGGGCCAAGGCGGAGTGTAACCACGTCCAGGTGCCCCAAGGACGTCAGCAGGCCTCGAATCTCCTCCTCCAGCAGCAGGCGGGCTCTTTGTTCAGGGGCCGGGCGACGCGGCGACCACCAGGAAGGCGATATCGCAATAGGGACAGACGCGCTTGTCTCCGGGACTTGATTCGCCGAGGTCCTGTGGAGCGTTGCACGAAGGGCAGCGGTGCTCGAGGCGCCGAGTTGAGACAGTGACGTTTTCTGATGAAGCGGATGCATCTGTGCTCACGTTGCCGAGGGAAACAGCGCTCGACAGGAAGCCGGCGGAAGTCCGCCCCGGGGTGAAGGAGGAAACAACGTAAGCCCCCTTCTGGGGTTCGAAGACTCGGTTGATTTCACCGGCGGCGATGAGCTTCAGGATGAATTGTTCAGCCTTCTCTTCCGACACCTGACAGAAGATGGCCACGTCCTTGACGGTGACATCCCCCTTGTTGCGGATGAAGTCAGCCAGCTCAGCCATGGGGTCACGGCGCTCCACGGTCGGCGTTACCCAGTGAGCGGGCTCGCGCTCTTCTTGGGACGAACGCCCCTTCTTCCACAGAAATTGGCCGAGCAGGAAGGGGAGTACGACCATCACCCCCCACAGGGCGGCAACCATTTTGGCCGGCTCCTGTATTTTCCCGTGCGCGTGGGCGACGAGCAGGGCGATTACCCAACAGGCTGACCAGAGCTTGAGTGCACCCCCAAACAGCACCGCTAGACAGCCGAAGCCCTTCACCAGCCCCCTCCTCTCTTCGTGGCGACATCCGACAGAAAGGGCGTCACGGCTGCAGGCGGCTGCGGTAGTGGACGACTGTCAAAGGCTGGGGACGCATTGACGGCGGAGGCGTTCATGAGGATTTGGTGACGGTAGAAAGAGCTGAATATTTGATACCTAAACCAACGATCTCGATTCTCGCACGACGTCAGGAGGCACGCCTGAGGTCGGCTCGGCGCAGGGATGGACAGGCAGAGCGCTGTGCATTCCGCGCGTTGAGGTAGGCATGTACCCGCACCATGAGC
>NZ_JABUMQ010000064.1:0-38428 GCF_013336645.1 Myxococcus sp. CA039A
AGGTTGTGGACCTCGGCGGAGGCGGGAAGGAGGGCGTGCGCGCGGCGGACGAGCTCGGCGGGGAGGGCCTCACCACTGCACACGACGCGACGAAGTCCGGAGAGCTTCTCGACACCCGGCTCCTCCAGGAAGGCGCGGAGCATGGAGGGGACGAAGTGGAGCGTGGAGACGCGCTGCTCGGAGATGAGGCTAACGAGGTAGGCGGGGTCCTGGTGACCGCCGGGCTTCGCGAGGACGAGGCGAGCGCCCGTCATGAGGGGCCAGAAGAACTCCCAGACGGAGACATCGAAGGAGAAGGGCGTCTTCTGAAGGACGGTGTCGTCAGGGGACAGGCCGTACTGCTGCTGCATCCACAGCAGGCGATTGACGATGCCCGAGTGGGCGTTGATGGCGCCCTTGGGGCGGCCCGTGGAGCCGGAGGTGAAGATGACGTAGGCGGGAGCGTCGGGCCCGGCGAGAAGAGGCAGCGAGTCGCGGGAGTGGACTGCGACGTCGTCCCACTGTGAATCGAGGCAGAGCACGCGAGAGTCGTGCTGGGGGAGCACGGACTTCAGGTGCTCGTGAGTGAGGAGCACGGGCGCGTCCGCGTCCTCGAGCATGCCGGCGAGGCGCTCGCGGGGATATGCGGGGTCCAGGGGAACGTAGGCGGCGCCGGACTTGAGGACGGCGAGCAGCGCGACGACGAGGTCGAGCGAGCGCTCCAGGCAGACGCCGACGAGGGAGCCCGGGCGAGCGCCAAGGGAGCGCAGGTGCCACGCGAGCTGGTTGGAGCGTGAGTCGAGCTGCGCGTACGAAAGAGCAGAGTCTTCGAAGCGCAGTGCCTCCGCGTCGGGGGTGCGGCGAGCCTGGGCTTCGATGAGTGAATGCAGGCACACGTCGCGTGGGAAGTCGTCCTGCTGGCCCTGGAAGTCGGAGAGCAGTTGGAGTTGCTCCTCCTGGGTGAGCAGGGGCAGCTCGGACAGACGGGCGTCGGGGTTGGCGGCCACTGCGCCGAGCAGCGAGTAGAAGTGCCCGCGCATCCGCTGGATGGTCGCGACGTCGAACAGGTCGGTGTTGTATTCGAGCCAGCCGAAGATTTCGTCCGGCCGGTCCTCGCGCAGCTCCAGCAGCAGGTCGAACTTGGCCGAGCCCGGGTCCACCAGCAGATAGGTGGACTGCAACCCCGGCATCGACAGGTCCTGGCGCGGGGTGTTCTGGAAGCTGAACATCACCTGGAACAACGGGTGACGGCTCAAGTCACGCGGGGGCTGCAGCTCCTCCACCAGCTTCTCGAAGGGCAGCTCCTGGTGCGCATATGCGGCCATGCACACCTCCTTCGCGCGGCGCAGCAGCTCGCGGAAGGTGGGGTTGCCGCCCAGGTCATTGCGCAGCACCAGCGTGTTGACGAAGAAGCCGATCAGCGTCTCCAGCTCCGGCACGTTGCGGCCGGCGATGGGCGAGCCGACGGTGATGTCCGTCTGTCGCGAGTGCCGGTGCATCAACGTCTGGAACGTGGCCAAGAGCGTCATGAAGAGGGTGGCCCCCTCCTGCTGGCTGACCTCCTTCAGCGCACGCGTGAGCGCGACGGGGAGCGTGACGAACTGGCGGGAGCCCCGGTACGTCTGGCGCGCCGGGCGCTGCCTGTCAGTGGGCAGCTCCAACGGCGCTGGCAACGTCTTCAGGTGCTGCTTCCAGAAGTCCAGCTCGACGCGCAGCCGCTCACCCTGCATCCGCTCGCGCTGCCACTCCGCGAAGTCGGAGTACTGGATGACGAGCTCGGGAATCGCGGGCGCCTGTCCCGTGACCTCCGCCGCGTAGAAGGCCATCAGCTCGCGGACGAAGACACCCAGCGACCAGCGGTCCGTCACCAGGTGATGCATGGTGACCAGGGCCACGTGGTTGTCGGGCCCCAGGCGCAGCACCTTGCCGCGCAGCAGGGGGCCTCGCGCCAGGTCGAACAGGCGCTGGGACTCCTCGCTCGTGCGGCGCTCCACCTCCTCGTCCTGCTCCGCCTTGTCGAGCCGGGAGATGTCCTCCACTGGGATGGTCAGCAAAAGCTCCGGCACGACGACCTGGATGGGGAGCCCGTCGTCCCTCGCGGCGAACACGGTGCGCAGCGACTCGTGGCGTCGCACCACCTGATTCACACACCGCTCCAGCAGCGGGACGTCCAGCACCCCGGTGAACTGCACGGTGATGTGAACGTTGTAGGCGAAGGCCTCTCCGCCCTCGAGCTGGTCCACCACCCACAGTCGCTGCTGCGGGAAGGAAGCCGGTGCGGGCTCCGTTCCGGCGCGACGCGGAATGGTCCGCTCGAGCGCCTGCGTCGTCGTGGCCTGGAGCTGCCCCTTCTTCTCCTTGAGGAGCAACTCGTACAGCGCGCGCTGCTTGGGAGTGAGCTTGTCGAGATTCTTGGAGCTACCGCTCATTGCTGGACTCCAACTTCGGTGCCTCCGCGACCCGGGGGGACCCAGGGCGGAGGAGAAGGTTGCGGGGGGCCGATGACGTGTCCTGCTCGGCCCGGCTGAAATTCAGTGCGGGCTAGCGCGAGCGTCGCGCCAGCTCGGCTTCAATCTCTTCGTCGCTGAGGTTGGACAGCTCCTCGAGCGCGGCTTGACTGGCGGCCTCTTCGAGCGCGGTCTGGTGGTCGGCCACCAGCTTCGCGAGAGAGGCCACGGTGGCGGCCTCGAAGAGCTTCGCCAGGGGAATGTCGAACTCGAACTGGGTGCGCAGGCGTCCGGCCACGCGCGTGGCCAGTAGCGAGTGGCCTCCCAGGTCGAAGAAGTTGTCGTTGAGGCCCACGGAGTCCACGCCGAGGACTTCCTGCCAGATGGCCGCGAGCTGTTTCTCCAGCTCGCTCGCGGGCGCCACGAAGGGCGTCTTCGCGCGACGCGGCTTGCCGGCCGCCCGCGCACCCGACGTGGGCTGGGACGTGTCGCGCTGAATCCAAAGCTTCCAGCGCTGGGCCAGGTCTCCGGTGGCGACGATGACGTGTCCATCCACGCCGAGCGTCACCAGGCGACGGACGGCCTCGGCGCCTTCCTGGGGCGTCATGGCGTACTGGTCCATGCTGGTGCGCACGTGGGTGTGCTTCGTCTCTTCCGGCCACGGGTCCCACGACGCGCTCACCCAGCGAGTCCCAGTTCCTCCGGAGCGGGCTTGCGCGAAGGCGTCCATGAAGAGGTTGGAGGACGCGTACGTCAGGTAGCCGAGACCACCGAGGACCGCGGCGTTGGACGAGAAGAGCAGGGCGAAGTCCACCGAGCGACGGCTCAGCACCTTCTCCAGCGCATACGTGCCGTAGACCTTCGGGCCGAATTGCGTCTCGGACTCGCCCCGACCAATCTCCGTCAGCGGGTTGTAGAGCGACGGGCCGTGGGTGACGCCCGCGCAGTGGAGCACGCCATGCAACGCGCCGAAGCGGGCCTCCACCTGCGTCACCGCCGCCTCCAGTTGCTGGGCGTCCGCGACGTCCGCGCCCACCACCATCACCTGCGCGCCGCTCTGCTCCAGCTCCCGTACGCGGAGGATGCGCTGGGCCACCGCGTCAGTCTCCGGGTGCGTGGCCAGATACGAATCCCATTCGGACGGCGCCGGCAGGGTGGTCCGGCCCAGCAGCGCGAGCCGTGCCTTGAGGGTCTGCGCCAGGTGCCTGGCGAGCATCAGGCCCACGCCGCCAAGGCCTCCGGTGATGAGATAGACGCCCTGCTCGCGCAGCGGCGCGTGCGCCTCTTCCGAGGGTTCCAGGCGGAGCGGCGCATGGGTCTGCGTGAAGCGCTGGTTGGAGCGCCACGCGACGACCGCGTCACGCGTGCGTTGACTGAACTCGGCCAGCAGGCGCTCCGCGAGCTTCTCCACGCCCGCGCTCCGAGGCTCGGGGGCAATCAGGTCGATGCAGCGCGTGGTGACGTGCTCCTGCTCCTGCGGAATCACCTTGCAGGGCCCCAGCAGCGTGGCCTTCTCCGGGAGGGCGGTGCCTTCGCCCGCGACGTCATGCAGCCGGTCCGTCACGACCTCCAGCCGCACGGGGCGGGAGGTGTCACCCTGGGCGAGCGCCTGCCCCAGGTGCAGGAGGCTGTAGTAGCCCGTGTCCTGGACCTTGCGGAACAGCTCGGGCCCCGGGAGGTCCTCGCCCGACGAGGCGAGGCTCCACAGGTGGACCACCACGGACGGGCTCAGCTCCTGGTCCGCCAGGTCCTTCCACAGCGTGGCGTAGTCACCGCGCAGACGCGGGTCGAGCGCATAGCGGCGCGCGGCGTCTCGCATGAACGCGCTCCCCTGGCGCACGCTCACCACGTCCTGTCCTGACTCCTCCAGTCGACGGCACAAAGCCTCGCCGACGCCCAGTCCATCCACGAAGACGACCCAGCAACGACGCTCGGCCAGGGCCTTGCGGTCCAGGGCCACGGGCGCCGTGCGATGCCAGGCGGGCACGTGGAACCAGTCCGCCATGTCCACCAGCTTGCCCTGCGGCACCTGTGCCTGCGTGGCCTCGACGCGCGTGCCCGGAGCCACCCAGTAGCGCTGGCGCTCGAAGGGGTACGTGGGGAGCGGCACGCGGCGCAGGACACGGCCCTCGCTCACGGCTTCCCAGTCCACCTCCACGCCCTCCAGCCAGAGCTGGCCCAGCGTGCCGAGCACCGCCACCGGCGCGGGCTGGGTGTCTCCAGCCGCGGGCAGGCAGCCTCGCACCGAGCGCGTCCCGGTGCTTCCCGCCAACGCGCGCGCCCGCTCGACGAGCGGCCCCGTGGCCCCCATCGCGAGCACGACTCGAGACGGCTCCTTCACCAGCTCACGAAGCGCGTCGTCCAGGCGCGGCGCGCGGCTCGCCGCGTCCTTCCACGTCTCCGGTCGAGTCGCCTCGGCGGCGGTGAGCAGGACACCCGTGGAGAGAGAGTAGAGCGGCACTTCCGCCGCCTTCAGCGTGGAGGCGCTCGGTGACAGCTCGCGGCCCTCGCCTCGGGCGACCACCAACGAGAGGGCTTCCTCCAGCGGGAGCGTGCCCGCGAGGCTCGCGGCGATCCACGCGCCCGTGCCCTCACCGAGCATCGACTCGGGCTGAACGCCCCATGACATCCACAGGCGCGCCAGGGCATACGGCTCGACGAAGCGCGCGGCGGCGCTCACCGGGCCGGAGCGGCTGGGACGGCTCCCGTCCTCCGGATACAGCACGGCGCGCAGGTCCACGCCGAGCCGCGACTGGAGCAGCTCCGCGCAGCGGTCCACTTCCGCGCGGAAGGCGGGCTCCGAGCGGTACAGCGATTCCAGCGGAGCCTCCGCTCCGGCGTCGGAGAAGAGGAAGGACACGGGGCGGTTGCCCGTCTCGTGCGTGCCCGAGAGGACGCGCTGGGGCTCCGCCATGCGCAACACGCGCACGGCATCCTGCCCGTCGCGAGCCACCACTACCCGACGGTGCGCATGGGCCTTGCGGCCCACCTGGAGCGTGTACGCCACGTCCGCCAGCGCCTGTTGCGGCTGGGACTCCAGGTGCTGCGCGAGCCGAGCGGTGGCCGAGTCGAGCGCGGTGTGGCTGCGCGCGGAGAGCACGAGCAACTCCCACGGGCGTCCGGTCGAAGCCGACGGCGCGGGAGGTGCTTCTTCCAGGACGATGTGCGCGTTGGTGCCGCCAATGCCGAACGAGCTGACGCCCGCGCGCCGGGGCGTCCTGCCGCGCGGCCAGGGCTGCAGCGCGGTGTTCACGTAGAAGGGGCCGCTGTCGAAGTCGATCTGCGGGTTGGGGGACTCGAAGTGGAGGCTGGGCGGAAGCTGCTGATGCTTCATCGCGAGGATGGCCTTGAGCAGGCTCGCGCTGCCGGCCGCCGCGTCCAGGTGGCCCACGTTCGTCTTCACCGAGCCGATGGGCACCGTGCGACGGCCCTTCGCCTTCGCGCCGAACACCTTCGTCAGGGCGCGCAGCTCGATGGGGTCTCCCAGCGCGGTGCCGGTGCCGTGCGTCTCCACGTAGGAAATCGTGTCGGCGGAGACTTCCGCCGCGGCGAGGGCGTCCTTGATGACGGTGGCCTGGCCCTGCACGCTGGGCGCGGTGAAGCTGGCCTTCACGGCGCCGTCGTTGTTGATGGCGGAGCCCTTGATGACCGCATGGATGGTGTCGCCGTCGGCCAGCGCGTCCTCCAGGCGCTTGAGCACCACCAGACCGATGCCGCTGCCGAAGATGGTGCCCGCCGCCTTCGCATCGAAGGCGCGGCAGTGGCCGTCCGGCGAGGCGATGCCGCCGTACTGATACAGGTAGCCCACCTTCTGCGGGACGTTGATGGCGACGCCGCCCGCGATGGCCATCCGGCACTCGTCCGCGAGCAGGGCCTGTCCCGCCAGGTGCAACGCGACCAGCGCGGTGGAGCACGCGGTGTGCACGGAGTACGCGGGCCCGCGCAGGTTGAGGCGGTGAGCGACGCGCGTGGTGAGGAAGGCCAGGTCATTGCCCAGGCCAATCTCGAACGGGTCCAGTCCACCCAGCGCGGCGGGGTTGGAGAAGAGGTTGAAGACGTACGTGTCCGTGCGCGCGCCGGCGTACACGCCGATGCGGCCCTTGTAGCGCTCGGCGTCGTAGCCCGCGTGCTCCAGGGCCTCCACGGCGCATTCCAGGAAGACACGCTGCTGCGGGTCCATCACCTCCGCTTCCTTGGGGGTGACGCCGAAGTAGCCCGCGTCGAAGAGGTCCGCGTCCTCCAGGACGGCGGCGGCCTTCACGTAGTTCGGGTCCGAGCGGATGGCGGCCGTGTCCAACGCGCTCGCCTCCAGGTCCGCGTCCGTCAGGAAGCTGATGGACTCCACGCCGTCCCGCAGGTTGCGCCAGAAGGCCTCCAGGTCGCGTGCTCCCGGGAAGCGCCCGGCCATGCCGACGATGGCGATCTCCAGTCCCGTGGTGTCCGCGTTGGAAGAATCCGTGGCCATGTCTCTCTCCAAAGTCTCGCTCAAGTTTCGACCTTCCTCGCCCGCTGCTGCTTCAGCGCCATCCGCCGGCGCTGTTGCCGCCCCTCGTCATCCGCGTCCGCCTCGTTCTCGGCTCCCGAGTCCGAGGCGAGCCCCACTCGACGGACCAGGTCCTCGAGGAGGTGACGCGCCTTCATCGTTCCGTGCTCCGCGCGGAGCTGCTCGCCCAGCCGCGCCGCTGACGCCTGGAGGTCCGCGCGAGCGTGCACCGTGCTCAGCGCATCCCCGAGTCGCTCCGCGTTCAGCTCCCCGATGGGAAGCGCCGCGCCTCCACAACCCAGCTCCTGGACGACCTCGCCCCAGGTGAACTGGTCATACGTGTGCGGCACGACGACCTGCGGGACGCCCGCCCGGAAGGCCGCGCCCGTGGTCCCCGCGCCACCGTGATGCACCACGCACGACACCCGCGAGAAGAGCCAGGCGTGCGGCACCTGTCCCAAGGCCCTCACTGTCGACGGGAGGGCGCGCTGCCCCAGGCCGCTCCATCCGTGCTGGATGAGGGCCCGTCGTCCTGAGCGCACCGTGGCCTGTACCAGCGCCTCCGTCAGCGCCTCCGGGTCCGCGTGCGTCATGCTGCCGAAGGTGATGCAGACGGGAGGTTCGCCCTCCGCGAGGAACGCGGCGAGCTCCGCGTCCGGCGTGAAGCCCGGCTCATCGAGGAAGCAGTACCCGACGGTGTGGTGGTGCGGCGGCAGGTCCGCGGCGGGAGGCCGCACGTGCCGGCTCAGCGCGGTGAGCACGAGCTGATTCGACAGGCCATCCACCAGCGGATTGTCGAGCGGTGGCAGGCCGTGGGCTTCGCGCAGGGGATTGACCAGTCCGCGCACGGCCGCCTGGAAGGCCGGGCCGCCACCACCACTGCCGCTGTGCTCCACCAGCACCGTGACGAAGGGCAGGTGCGTCAGGTCATGCACCATGCGCGCGGCGGGCTGGACGCGCCCGCTGATGAGCACGTCCGCGCCCCGACACGCGGCGCGCAGGTCCTCGAACATGCGGGGCAGCGACTCCACGAGCGGCTGGAAGAGCTGGAGCATGCCTCCGGCGGAGTGCACGACGTCCGGGCTCCCCATCATCGCCTGGGTGATGCCGCTCTGCGCCGCCCTCAGGTCGGGACCCACCGGGATGAAGTCGAGGTCATGGAGTTGCGCGAGCGCGCGGTACGAGGGCGCGGCGGCGAGCACGGGCTGATGGCCGTGGCGCTTCAGCTCGACGGCCAGCGCCACGAAGGGCTGGATGTCGCCGAGGGTTCCGAAGTTGGTGAGGATGGCTCGCATGGGGTGAGGGCGCGGGGAGGTCGAGGCGGAGCCGCGACGACTCAGTCGCCGTCCTCCGGCTCTTCGTCGTCCGCGCGTCGACGAGAGCGCTGACGCTGGAGGTTCTGTTTGCGGCGCTGGACGGTGGACTCGCGCTCGTCGGCCTCGTTGTTCGCCGAGCCCGGTCCCGCCTCGGGCGGCTGGAGCAACGCCGCGAGGGCCTTCACCGTGACGCCTTCGTAGAGGCTGGACGCGGGCACGCTGACATTGAGCCGCCGCTTGAGCCGGTCGCTGAGCTGCACGGCGATGAGGGAGTCACCGCCCAGCTCGAAGAAGTTGTCCTGGATGCCAATGGGCGCCACACCCAGCGTCTGCTGCCACAGGTCCGCCAGCGTCCGCTCCATGTCCGTCGTGGGCGCCACGTAGGCGCTGCGCAGGTTCGACGGCCGAGGATGCTGAGGGCGCGCCGCGGGCTCTTCGCGGAGCTCCTCGGACACGGAGGCTCGGGAGCCCGAAGACTGGCGCGCGGCCACGTCATGCGTGGACACCACCAGCCAGGGGCCCGTGGCATGCGCGAGCGCGCGGCTCAGGGCCTCCGCGCCTTGCTCGGGAGAGAGCGCCAGGCGGTCCAGCGCCTCGCCACGTGCGCCCGGGTGCGCGCCGTAGTCCTCCACCTTCACCACGTCCCAACCCAGGCTCAACCACCGCCGGCCTTCATGTGACGCGGCCTGGGCGAAGGCGTCCTGCCAAGCGCTCGCGGCCGTGTGCGCGACCGTGGCCATGCCGCCGAGCACCGCGGAGATGGACGAGGCCACCACGCGGAAGTCCAGCGCACGCTCACCCAGCACCGCGTCGAACAGGGCCAGCCCTCGCGCGCGCGGGTCGAAATGCCAGGCGCTCTCCTCGGGCCCCGTCTCGGAGACGAGTCGCGCCACCTGGTCTTTCGCGAGCCACGCAGCATGCACCACGCCGTGGAGCGCACCGAAGCGGGCCGCGGCCGTGTCGACGGCCTCGCGCAGCGACTCCTGCCGCGTCAGGTCGGTGGGAAGCACCACCACCTCCGCGCCCAGGGACTCCAGCTGCCGTGCCCGGCGGATCCGCTGCGTCCAGGCCTCGGTCTCACCGTGACTTGCGACGTGAGCGTCCCAGGTGTCGCGCGGCGGAAAGCCCAGCGGCTCCAGGCAGACGAGCTTCGCTCCTGGCGACAGGCTGGCCAGCGCGCGCCCATTCATCGCGCCCAGACCGCCCAGCCCATGGACGAGCAGGTACACGCCACCGGGGCGCGCGCTCGGGTGGGGCGTGGGGGCATCGGGCAGCGGCAGCGGCTCCAGGGACTGGACCCAGCGATGCGGACCCCGCAGCGCCACCACCGTCTCCACGGGCACCGAACGCAGCTCCGCGCGGAGGGCCCGGAGTCCGGTGGAAGAGAGGTTCGCCGCCGGGCCCGTCACCACGTCCACGTGATGGAACCGCAGGCTCGGGTGCTCCTGCGGAATCACCCGGCAGGGGCCGAGCAGCGTGGCCTTGTCGGCGCGGAGCGACTCGTCGCCCGTCACGTCGTGGACGTGGTTGGACACCACCCAGACGGTGCAGGGCCGCTCGGGCGCGAACTCGACGAGCGCCCGCGCGAGCGCGACGAGCGTGAAGTAGCCGCTCGCCTGGACCTGCGCGAAGGAGGCGGGGACGTCCGACGTCAGGCTCCAGAGATGCAACACGGTGTCGGGGAGCCTGCCCGCATCCCGCAGCGCACCGAGGAGCGCGCGCAGGTCCGGAAGCGAGCCCGGCGCCACGGTGTAGTCCCACTCTCCCGTTCGACTGAAGCCGGAACCTGGCCGCACGCGGAGCACCATCCGCTCCTCGCCGGGCTCCGGTGTCAGCAGGGCCTCGGTGGGAGAGGACTCGTCCTCGAGCACCAGCCAGACGCGCGGGTGTGTCGCCTTCGCGGTGCGCCCGGGAGCAAGCGGCGTGCGCTTCCACGACGGGGCATGGAACCAGCGCTCCATTGGCGCCTGGGCGAGCGGGACCCCGAGCGTCTCGGTCGTGACGGGCGCGGCCTCGGCGTGCGGCTTCGTGTCGGGCTCCACCCAGAAGCGCTGTCGCTCGAAGGGGTAGGTCGGCAGCGGAAGGCGATGGCGACGCTCCTCGCCGTGGAAGCCTCGCCAATCCACGGTGACGCCGGCCTGCCAGAGTCCGCCCAGCGTCGTGTACGCGAGCGGCGGCGCGTCCGTGGCCACGGTGTCCTGCGGCGTGGGCATGGAGGCGAGCACCGGGCGTCCCGGGGTGGTGTCGGGATACCGCCGCGTGAGCCGGCTGAGCACCTGTCCGGGTCCCACCTCCAGCACGACGCGCTTCGGGTCGGAGAGGAGCGCGTGCAGTCCATCCGCGAAGCGCACCGCGCCACGCAGGTGCTGGGCCCAATACTTCGGGCTCGTCGCCTGCTCCGTGGTGATCCACGTCCCGGTGACATTGGAGACGAAGGGCAGGGTGGGGGGCCGCAGCGTCACAGCCGCCGCGCGCGCGGTGAAGGCCTCCAGGATGGGGTCCATCATCGCCGAGTGGAAGGCATGAGACGTGACGAGCACGTGGCTGCGTACGCCCGCCTCATCCAACTGGCGCTTCAACTTCTCCACGGCCTCCGTCGGCCCGGAGGCGACGCACTGCATGGGTGCGTTCACCGCGGCGAGGCTCAGCTCGGTGCCGAGATAGGGACGGACCTCGTCCTCGCTCAGCGGCACCGCCAGCATGGAGCCGGACGGCAGCGACTGCATCAGCCGGCCGCGTGCGGCGACCAGTTGAAGCGCGTGCTCCAGGGTGAAGACACCCGCGAGGCATGCGGCCACGTACTCGCCAATGCTGTGACCGAGCATCGCCGCGGGCTTCACGCCCCAGGACATCCAGAGCCGCGCGGTGGCGTACTCGAGGGTGAACAACGCGGGCTGTGTGAACTCCGTGCGCGCCAGCGTCTTCTCGTGCTCCGCGGGCTCTCCCGACTTCGGGTACATCACCTCGCGCAGGTCGCGCCCGGCCAGCTGCGCCTTGAGCAGCTCGGCGCAGCGGTCCACTTCGGCGCGGAAGACGGGCTCCGCATCATACAGCGCGCGCCCCATGCCCACGTGCTGCGAGCCCTGGCCCGGGAAGAGGAACGCAACCGGGCGCTCCACCGCGTCCTGCGCCTCCGTGTGGACGCGTGCATCCCCTGTCGTGGAGAGCACCTCCACCGCGTCGCCCACGCTTCGCGCGAGGACGAAGCGTCGCTGCGCGAAGCGCTGGCGTCCCGCCTGGAGCGTCCAGGCCACGTCCGCGAGCTTCGCGTCGGGCTGGGACTTCAGGGCCTCGGCCAGTCGCTTCGTGCTGGCCTCCAGCGCGGAGGGCGTGCGCGCGGACAGCGGCAGCAACTGCCACGCGCGACGCGAGGCCGCGCTGTCGAGCGACCGAGGCGCCTGCTCCAGCACCACGTGCGCGTTGGTGCCACCCACGCCGAACGAACTCACGCCGCCGCGCCGGGGCAGTGCGCCGGCGGGCCAGGGCTTGAGCGTCGCATTGACGTAGAAGGGACTGCCGTCGAAGTCGATGGCCGGGTTGGGCCGCTCGTAGTGAAGGCTGGGCGGCAGCTCTCCGTGCTTCACGGCCAGGGCTGTCTTGATGAGTCCGGTGATGCCGGCGGCGGCGTCCAGGTGGCCGACGTTGCCCTTCACCGAACCCAGCGCGCAGAAGCGCCGCCGCTGCGTGGAGGAGCGGAAGGCGCGCGTGAGGGCCTCCACCTCGATGGGGTCTCCCAGGGGCGTCGCGGTGCCGTGGGCTTCCACATAGCCGATGGAGTCCGCATCCAGTCCGGAGGCCGCGAGCGCCTCCGCCACCACCTGGGACTGCCCTTCGATGCCCGGGGCGGTGTAGCCCGCCTTGAGCGCGCCATCGTTGTTGATGGCCGAGCCCTTGATGACGGCGTGCACCGTGTCGCCATCTCGCACGGCGTTGCGCAGCTTCTTCAGCAGCACGACGCCCGCGCCGCTGCCGAACAGCGTGCCCCGGGCCTTCGCGTCGAAGGGACGGCAGCGGCCATCCGGCGACGCCATCCCACCCTCGGCGTGTCGGTAGCCATGGAGGAAGCTGACGTTGACGGACGCTCCGCCCGCGAGCGCCATGTCGCACTCGCCATTGAGCAGGCTCTGGCAGGCCAGGTGCACGGCCACCAGGGACGTCGAGCACGCGCTCTGCACCGCGTGGCTCGCGCCCCGGAGGTTCAGCTTGTACGAGACGCGGGTGGCCAGGAAGTCGGTGCCGTTGCCGATGTTGACCTGCACCGGCTCGACGGACTCCAGCACGCGGGGATTCCGCGCCAGGTTCATCAGCAGATACGTGTTGAGCGTGGCCCCGCCGTACACGGAGATGGCGCCCGGGTAGTCGCGCGGCGAATAGCCCGCGTGCTCCAGCGCCTCCCAGCAGACCTCCAGGAAGACGCGGTGCTGCGGGTCCGTCAGCTCCGCCTCACGCGGCGGCATGTCGAAGAAGGCGGCATCGAAGGACTCGGGCTCGGGCAGCACCGCAGCCGCGCGCACGAAGTCGGGGTCCTCCACCAGCTCCGGAGCAACTCCCGCCGCGAGACACTCCTCGGGGGTGAAGAAGCGGATGGACTCCACGCCGCCGCGTACGTTCGCCCAGAACTCCGCCGTGTCGCGGGCGCCAGGAAAGCGCCCGGACATGCCGATGATGGCAAGGTCCGCGTCGTCGATGTCTGCTGGCTGCTTCACGTCCACGTCATCCACTCCTTGACTGCTTCACTCACGGCGACTGCGCCGCTCCCTGCGCTGGGCTCCCCGGTTCTGACTCGTCTCGAAGCTGGGGGACTCCTCCGGGGCGGGCAGTCCTCCCAGTCGCTTCGCCAGCGCGGCCACGGTGGGAGCCTCGAAGACGGAGGTGAGGGGGACTTCGCGCCCCAGCTCCCGCTTCAGGCGGCCGACAATCTTGAGCCACAGCAGCGAGTTGCCACCAAGGTCGAAGAAGTTGTCGTGGATGCCCAGCCGCGCCAGTCCGAGCTGCTCCTGCCACACCTTCGTCAGCGCCAGCTCCACGTCATCCGTGGGCGCCACGTACTCGGTGCCGAGCTGGGGCCGCTCGTGCGTCGCGCCACCCGCCGCGTCCGCGTGCTTCCCCGTGCCCTCGCGCCGCACCCACCGCGCGACGCGCGCGACCAGGTCGCCGGTGGACACCACCACCTGTCCACTCAGGGGAGACTCCACCACGCGGCGGAAGGCCTCCACCGCTTCGGTGGGCGACATGGCGAACACGTCGATGCTCGTGCGGACCTCGCGAGTCACCTCGTCCACGCCGGGCCAGCCGTCCCAGTTGGTGCTCAGCCACCGGGTCAGCCCCTCGCGCGAGCGGGAGATGGCGAAGGCATCCAGGAAGGCGTTCGCCGCGCCATAGGCCGCGAGCCCCAATCCTCCGAGCACCGCGGCGTTGGAGGACACGAGCAGCACGAAGTCCAGGGGCCGGCCCGTCAGCGCGCGCTCCAGCGCGTACGTGCCATGGACCTTGGCTCGGAAGTGGGGCGCGCAGGCCGCCGCGTCCAGTCCGGAGAGCAGCGCCACCGCGCCTTCACCCGCGAGTCCCGCCGCGTGAATCACTCCGTCCACCGCGCCGAAGCGAACGTCCGCCTCCGCGAGCGCCATGCGCAGCCGCGACTCGTCCGCCACGTCCGCGCGGACCACCAGCACCTCCGCGCCCGCTGCCTCCAGGTCCTTCACCGCGCGCTGCTTGTGTCCGCCCGGGTCCACTTCCAACCCCGCGCGGCTCACCAGGATGAGCCGGGCCTGATGGGCGCTCGCCAGATGCCGCGCGAGCAGCAGGCCCACGCCACCCAGGCCGCCAGTGATGAGGTACACGCCGCGCGCCTTGAAGGGCTGCGCCGGCACGCCATCCTGTTCGAGCCGCAGCGACTCATGCGTCTGCGCCAGCCGGTGCGTCCCTCGCCAGGCGACCACGGGGTCCGGGGTGTCGGAGGTGAGCTCGCGCAGAAGGGCGCTCGAGGTCATCGCCACGCCGCCAGGGCCCAGGTCCACGTAGCGGCAAGCCAGGGTGTCGTGCTCCTGGGGAATCACCTTGCACAGCGCGGGCAGGGTGGCGTGCTCGGGATTGACCGCGTCCGTGCTCTCCACGTCGAACGCTCCGCGCCCCACCACCGTCAGCTCCACGGGGCCGGGAAGGGACCCCTCCGCCAGCGCGCGCGTCAGCCGCAGCAGGGGATGGAACCCGCGCTCCTGAAGTTGGTCGAAGCGGGCCTCGGCCGACTCGTGCTCCGCGCCGTCGAGTCCATCCAGGCTCCACAGGTGGACGATGCGCTCCACCTTGAAGTCCTTCGCCTTCAGGGCCAGCAGCAAGAACGTGGGCTCCTCCGCGTCCATCGGGTCCAGGCTGAAGTGGTGCTCGCCCAGTTCCTGGAGTCGAGCACCGCGTGACACGCGCGCCACGCGGTGACCCGCGCTCTCCAGTCGCGCGGCCAGCGCCTCGCCCACGCCACCCGCATCCACGAACACGACCCAGTCGCGCACCGTGCTGGCGCCCGCACGAGGCAGGGGCAGCGGCGCGCGACGCCACGAGGGCAGGTAGAACCAGCCGCCGACGTCCGACGTCTTGCGCGCCTCGCCTCGCCGCTGAGCGGACGGGGCCTCCGGTGCGAGCCAGTAGTCCTGTCCCTCGAAGGGATAGGTGGGCAGGGGCACGCGCAGGCGCCGCTTGTCGCCGCGCACCGCGTTCCAGTCGACGCCGATTCCCGCCGCCCAGAGCTTGCCGAGCGTGGCGGTGAGCAGCTCCTCGTCGGGCACCGGGTCCTGCGGATGGCGCAGCGAGGGAAGGACAGGTGGCGCCTGGGGCCCCGTGAGCTGGAGGCGCGCGAGCGTGCTCAGCGTGCGGCCGGGGCCGACCTCCAGGTAGACGCGGTGGGGCAGCTCCGCCAGCGTGCGGATGCCGTCGCCAAAGCGCACGGTCTGCCGCAGGTGACGCGTCCAGTACACCGGGTCCGTGGCCTCCTCGGGCGTCATCCATGTGCCGGTGACGTTGGACATCAACGGCAGCGTGGGCGCGTTGCGCTGGAGCGTCCCGATGAACTCCTGGAAGCGCGCGAGAATCGGCCCCACCAGGTGCGAGTGCGCCGCCACGTCGATGGGGATGTGACGGAACTCCACCTCACGTCGCGTCAGCTCGGCCGCCAGCGTCTCCACGGCTTCCACCGTGCCAGCCACCACGCACTGCGACGGGCCGTTCACCGCCGCCAGGGACAGTGTCTCCCCCAGCAGGGGCCGAACTTCCGACTCGGGCAGCGGCACGCTGAGCATTCCGCCACCGGGCAGCTCCTCGAAGAGCTTGCCGCGCAGCACCACCAGCGCCAGCGCGTCCTCCAGCGAGAAGACGCCCGCGAGACAGGCCGCCGTGTACTCGCCCAGGCTGTGGCCGATGACGGCCTCGGGCTTCACGCCCCAGGACTCCCAGAGTCGGGCCAGGGCGTACTCGATGGTGAACAGCGCGGGCAGCGCCAGCGAGGTCCGCTTGAGGCGCTGGCTCGCGCTCGCCGCGGAGTCCGCGTCCGGGTACATGACGGCCTTCAGGTCGAAGCCGAGTCGGGGACGCAGCAGCGCGCAGCACTGGTCCACCGCTTCGCGGAAGGCGGGCTCGGCGGCGTAGAGGCCGCGGCCCATGTCCGGGTACTGCGCGCCGCCGCCCGGGAACATGAAGACGGCCGAGGGCGTGGCGGAGCCGGGCGCGAGCGTGAAGAGTCGCTGCGGGTCTCTCGTCTCCAGCACACGCACGGCATCGTCCCTGTCGCGGCACACCAGCACGCGACGGAGGTCCAGCGCCTTGCGCCCCGACTGCAGCGTCCACGCCACGTCCGCGAGCTGCTGCTCGGGATGCGCCTTCAGGTGCGCCAGCAGGGCGGTGGTCTGTTTCTCCAGCGCCGTCTGCGTCCGGGCGGAGAGCACCAGGAGCTGCCAGTCGCGAGGCGCATCGCCCGGCCGGACGAGCGGGGACTCTTCCAGGATGAGGTGCGCGTTGGTGCCACCGATACCGAACGAGCTCACCCCCGCGCGGCGCGGCGTGCCGCCTTCGGGCCAGGGCGTGAGCGCGGTGTTGACGTAGAAGGGGCTGTTGGCGAAGTCGATGCGCGGGTTGGGCGTCTCGTAGTTGAGGCTGGGGGGCAGCTCCGCGTGCTCCAGGGAGAGCACCGTCTTCACCAGTCCGGTGACTCCCGCCGCGGCGTCCAGGTGGCCCACGTTCGTCTTCACCGAGCCCAGGCCGCAGAAGGCGCGCTTGTCGGTGCCGGCGCGGAACACGGTGTCGAGCGCCTGCACCTCGATGGGGTCTCCGAGCGGCGTGGCGGTGCCGTGGGCCTCCACGTAGCTGATGGACTCCGGCGTCACCTCCGCGATGGCCTGGGCCCGGGCGATGACCTCCACCTGGCCCTCCACGCCCGGCGCGGTGAAGCCCACCTTCATCGCGCCGTCGTTGTTGATGGCCGAGGCGCGGATGACGGCGTGGATGGTGTCGCCGTCGTTGAGTGCATCCTCCAGGCGCTTGAGCACCACCACGCCCGCGCCGCTGCCGAAGAGCGTGCCCTGTCCCTTCGCGTCGAACGCGCGGCAGTGGCCATCCGGAGAGGTGATGCCGCCCTCCTGATAGTGGTAGCCGGTGCGCTGAGGGACGTGCACGGACACGCCGCCCGCGAGCGCCACGTCGCACTGGTAGCCCAGCAGCGACTGGCAGGCGAGGTGCGTGGCGACGAGCGACGTGGAGCAGCCCGTCTGTACCGTCAGGGCCGGACCCTTGAGGTCCAGGTGATAGGCCACGCGCGTGGCGAGGAAGTCCTTGTCGTTGGCCACCATGGCCGGGAAGGTGTCCTCGGCCTGCTGGAACTCCGCGCGCGAGAGCAGGTTGAAGAGCAGGTAGCTGCTCAGGCTGGAGCCCGCGTAGATGCCTGTCGTCCCCGGGATGCGCCCTGGCGCGTAGCCCGCGTGCTCCAGCGCCGTCCAGACGCACTCCAGGAAGATACGGTGCTGCGGGTCCAGCAGCTCCGCCTCACGCGGGGCGTAGCCGAAGAAGCCCGCGTCGAAGCGGCCCGGCCGCTCCAGCACCGGCGCCGCGCGGACGAAGTGGGGGTTGGCCAGGAAGGCCGGGTCCACACCCAGGGATTTCAGCGCGTCGTCGGAGAAGAAGGTGATGCCCTCTACTCCGTCGCGCAACAGGCGCCAGAAGGCGGCCACGTCCTCCGCGCCGGGCACGCGCACGGCCATGCCAACGATGGCCACCGCCAGCCCCAACTCCCCCTGGTACTCCGTGTGACGCCCCATGAAAGTCCTACCCCTGTTTCCTGGCCCGTTGCTGCTGTCGTTTCAGGCTTTCGAGCTGGCGCTTCGCCCGGTCCTGCGCCGTCTCCACCGATGAGGCACCCGCCGGAGTCCCCTGCCGCAGGAAACGCGCGAGCGCGCTGACGGTGGGGTGCTCCAGCAGCTTGAGCAGCGGCAGCTCGCCCCCGAGCGCCGCCTTGAGTCGTGCGTGCACCTGGACCATGAGCAGCGAGTGCCCACCCAGGTCGAAGAAGTTGTCGTTCACGCCCACCTGCTCGACCTTGAGCACTTCCTTCCAGATTTCGGAAATCTGCTGCTCGAGCTGGCTCTGCGGCGCCACGTAGGCCGCGCGTGAGGAGCGCGCCGCGGTGGGCGCGGGCAGGGCCTTGCGGTCCACCTTGCCGTTGGGCGTGAGGGGCAGCGCCGGCAGGTCCACCACCAGCGACGGCACCATGTGCTCGGGCAGCCGCTGCGCCACTGCGTCGCGCAGCGCCGCCGCGTCGACGGCGTGTCCGTCACGCGCCACCACGTAGGCGACCAGTCGCACGTCGCCCGGGGTGTCCTCGCGGGCCACAACCACCGCCTCGCGGACCTCGGGGCGCGCGCTGAGGACCGCCTCGATTTCACCCGCCTCGATGCGGAAGCCGCGCACCTTGAGCTGGTGGTCCACGCGGCCCAGGAACTCCACCGTGCCGTCCTCGCGCCAGCGAGCCCGGTCTCCGGTGCGGTACAGCCGCGCGCCCGGCTCGCGAGCGAACGGGTCCGGCAGGAAGCGGTCCGCCGTCAGCTCCGGACGTGCCAGGTAGCCGCGCACCACGCCCGCGCCGCCGATGAAGAGCTCCCCGGGCACGCCCACCGGCACCGGGCGCAGCCGCGCGTCGAGCAGGTAGAACTGCGTGCGCAGGAACGGCGTGCCGATGGAGACCACCGGCCCGGCCTCGCTCTTCACGTCGTGCGTGGACGACCAGATGGTCGTCTCCGTGGGGCCGTACATGTTGAGCAGCCCGGAGCCCTCGCCCAGGACCTGGCGCAGCGACGCACCCAGGGAGGAGGGGAGGGCCTCGCCGCCGACCATCAGCCGGCGCAGCCCGCCCACCGCTTCGGAGGACTCGGGCTCGGCCAGCAGTGCGCGCGCCAGTGACGGCGTGCATTGCAGGTGCGTGACGGCGTGCTCGCGCAGGTTGAGCGGGATGGAGCGCGCGGTGCCGGAGCGACGGCCATCGCGGTCCGCCTGGAGCTTCACCTCGAGGAGCAGGGGGAGGCTGGCCAGCACCGTGTCCGCCGGGATTCCGAAGTCGATGAGGCACCCCACCTCGTCCACGCCCAGGGCCCGCAACCGCTCCATCTGCTCGCGCACGGAGCGCGGTGTGCCGAACAGACCGCTCGTCTCGAAGTAACGCTCGAACGCCTGCGCCGCCAGCCGATCCAGATCCGCCTCGGTGGCCGTGTTCAGGTCCACGCCCAGCGTCTGCCCCAGGCCGCGCATCAGGTCCGCGGAGCTGCGCAGGTAGTCGCGGAAGGGCTTCTCCACCACCGAGCGCACCTTGGCGGCGTCCTCGCCGATGAAGGTGTGCAGCATCAGCGTGACGTGGCCGTCACCCGCGTGGCCCGCCGCGCGCCAGGCATCGCGGTAGAGGACCAGCTTCTTCTCCAGGTCCTCCCACGTCTGTCCCAGCAGGTGGGTGAGGACATGGCAGCCCAGGCGCCCCGCCGTAAGGAACGTTTCGGGGTTGCCCGCCGCCGTGAGCCACACCGGCAGCTCCTTCTGCACCGGACGGGGCCGCAGCGTGACGTCCACCTGCGCGCCCGCGCCGCCCGTCATGCGCAGCGTGTCGCCGCGCCAGAGGCGGCGCACCGTGTCCAGCCCCTCCAGCATCAGCTCGCGCCGCTTCTCGTAGCGCTCGGGCGCGAAGACGAAGTCATTCGCGTGCCAGCCGGAGGCGACGGAGATGCCCACGCGGCCCCGGGACAGGTTGTCGACGAGGGCCCACTCTTCCGCGACGCGGACCGGGTGGTGCAGGGGCAGCACGACGCTGCCGGCGCGGATGGCCACGCGCTCCGTCACGGCGGCGATGGCGGCGCCCGCCACGGAGGGACTGGGGTACAGGCCTCCGAAGGCGTGGAAATGGCGCTCCGGCGTCCACACCGCCGCGAAGCCATGGCGGTCCGCGAACTTCGCGCCCTCCAGCAGCAGCCGATAGCGGTCTCCCGACGACGCCTCCGCGTCATCCGCGAAGTAGAAGAGGCTCAGCTCCATCGACTTGCGCTTCGCGGCCGAGGCCCGGGCGGGCGCCTTGATGGACGCGCCCTCGCCCTGCACCACGACCTTGAAGCCGCGCGTGAGCGTCCACAGCAGCTCCAGCACGGAGATGTCGAAGGAGATGCTGGTGACGGCCAGCCACGAGCCCACGGGCTGGTGGCCGATGCGCGCGTCCATCGCGGTGAAGAAGTTGGCCACGCCGCCGTGGGGCACCATCACGCCCTTGGGCCGCCCCGTGGAACCCGACGTGTAGATGACGTACGCCAGGTGGGCCGGGCTCATGCCGAACGGAGGCGGGCTGTCGCGCCGCTCACCGTTGGCCAGGGCCACGCTCTCCAACGTCACGACGCGCGCCTTCCCCGGGGGCACGGTGCCTTCCAGGTGCGTCTCGGTGAGCAGCACGGCCGCGCCGGAGTCCTCCAGCATGTATGCCAGCCGCTCGCGGGGATAGTCCGGGTCCAGGGGCACGTACGCGCCGCCCGCCTTGAGCACCCCCATCATCGCGACGACCATCGCGGCCGAGCGCTCCACGCACAGGCCCACGCGCACCTCGGGCCCGACACCCATCAGCCGCAGGTGCCACGCCAGGGCGTTGGAGCGCGCGTCCAGCTCCGCGTACGTGAGCGTCGCGTCGTCACCCACCACGGCCACCGCGTCGGGCGTCTTCGCCGCCTGGGTGCGGAACTGCGCGTGGATGCACGCGTTGTCGTCCTCCGACTCCGAGGGCGTCAGGTCATTCCAGTCCACCAGCAGCCGCCGCGTCTCCTCGGCGTCGAGCAGGGGCAGGTCCTCCACCCGCGTCTCGGAGGAGTCCACCGCCGCGCGCAGCAGCGTCTCCAGGTGCTTCGCCAGGCGCGCCACGGTGGCGGACGAGAAGAGGTCCGTGCGGTACTCGAGCGCACCCGTCAGGCCGTCTGGCGTCTCCGCGAGCGACAGCTGGAGGTCGAACTTCGACGTGCCCTCTACCGCTCCGTCCGGCACGGGCAGCACCGGCTGCCACTGCATGCCCGGCACCGTCAGGTCCGTGGGAGGCAGCGCCTCCAGCAAGAGCGCCGTCTGGAACAGCGGGTTGTCCGCGCCACCCCGAGGGGCTCGCGCCGCGCCGACGACTTCCTCGAAGGGAAGGTCCGCGTGGGACAGCGCCTCGTGGAAGGTCTGCCGCGTCCGGGAGAGCAGCTCGCGGAAGCTCGGCTGGCCCGCGAGGTTCGCGCGCAGCACGAGCGTGTGCGCGAAGAAGCCCACCACGTCACGCAGCTCGGGGCGCTCGCGGTTGGCCACCACGGTGCCCACGGCGAAGTCCTCCTGCCCGCTGTAGCGGTGTAGCAGCGCCGCCCAGGCCGCCGACAGGGTGACGAAGAGCGTGCAGCCCTCGCGACGTCCCAGCGCGCGCAGCGACTCCACCAGTGGACGCTCCAGCGTGAGCCGGTGCAGCGCGCCCTGGAACCCCGGCTCACGGGGGCGAGGGAAGTCGGTGGGCAGCTCCAGGCGGGACAGGCCCGCGAGCTGCTTCGCCCAGTACGCGCGCTGTCCGTCCAGCAGCGCGCCCAGGCCCTGCTGCCAGCGCGAGAAGTCCGTGTACTGGAAGGCGGGCAGCGGCAGCTCGGCGGTGGCCCCGGAGACCTGGGCCCGGTACAGCGCCGCCAGCTCACGCGCCAGCACGCCGATGGACCAGCCATCCGTGGCGATGTGGTGCTGCGTCATCAGCAGCACGTGCTCGTGCTCACCCAGGGCCACCAGCGACGCGCGCACGGAGGGACCCTCGGCCAGCCGGAAGGGCTCTCGCGACTGCTCCAGCGACAGCCGTCGCAGCTCTCCTTCGCGCACCTCGGGCTCCAGCGTGCGCAGGTCGAACCGGGGGAGCGCCAGCGGGGCGGGGGCTCGAGTCACCAGGCGCGGCTGTCCTTCCACCTCGGGGAAGGCCGCGCTCAGCATGGGGTGCCGCGCCAGCAGCGCGTCCAGGCTTCGGCGCAGGGCCTCCGCGTCCAGGGGGCCCGTGAGCCGCAGCTGGAAGTGGAGGTTGTAGAGCGCGCTGTCCGGGACCAGCCGGTCCAGGAACCACAGCCGCAGCTGGCCCGACGACATGGGCAGCTCACCCTCGCGAGGCCCCGAGGTCAGCGGCGGCGCGACGAGCGAGGCCACGGGCCGGATGCCCTGCCACGCCTCCAGCAGCCGCGCGGCGGCCGACTCCAACGTCGGGCTGGTCCAGAGGAAGGCCGCGGGCAGGGCCACGCCCAGCTCGGACTCCAGCAGACCGTGCAGCTCCAGCACCATCAGCGAGTCCAGGCCCAGGCTCGCCAGCTCCGTGTGGCCCTGGAGCTTCGCGGCGTCCAGGCGCAGCGTGCGCGCCACGGCGTACCGCAGGAAGTCCGCGACATGCGCGGGGCGCTCGGCCTCTGACGCGGAGGCCAGCAGCTCCTTGAGGGGCAGGGACGGCGTCGCGGGTGCTTCGATGACCTCGGGCTCCGTCACGGAGGCCTCGACGATCTCCAGCTCACCCGCGAGGTATGCGGCCTTCGTCGCGCGCCGCTGGATCTTCCCGCTCGACGTCTTCGGGATGCTGCGCGCCTGGAGCAGCACCACGCCATGCGCGTGGACCGAGTGCTGCTCCGCGAGCACGCGGCGCACCGAGGCCACGACGGCCGAGGCATCGAAGCCGTCGCGCACGTCCACCTCCGCCGCGAGCACCAGCCGCTCCTCGCCCTCCACGTCCACGCTGAAGGCCGCGCAGCAACCGGCGCGGATGGCGCGGTGGGCGCGCTCCGCCTCCAGCTCCAGGTCCTGGGGATACAGGTTGCGGCCCCGGATGATGAGCAGGTCCTTGAGCCGTCCGGTGACGAAGAGCTGCCCTTCGGGCGACAGGAACGCCAGGTCTCCGGTGCGCAGGAACGGGCCCTCGCCCGAGGCCAGCCGCGCCTCGAAGGCGTGCGCCGTCTCCTCGGGCCTTGCCCAGTAGCCTTGCGCCACGCTCGGACCCGACACCCAGACCTCGCCCACGGCGTTCGCCGCGAGCGGCTCACGCGTCTCCGGATGGACGATGAGAACCCGCTGATCCGGCGCGCTGATTCCCGCGCCCACCAGCGTGCGCACGCGCGCGCCCTCCACATCCGAAGCCGGCGCCTCCGCGCGACCCTGCTCCAGCGACTCCGCGGTGAAGCGTCCGTGGACGAAGGCTTCGCCCTGCGTGCCACCCGTGACGATGAGCGTCGCTTCGGCCAGGCCGTAACAGGGGTAGAAGGACGTGCTGCGGAAACCACAGGGCGCGAAGGTGTCCGCGAAGCGCTCCAGCGTCTCGCGCCGCACCGGCTCCGCGCCGTTGAACGCCAGGTCCCAGCTGCCCAGCTTCAGCTTGGCCCGGTCCTCCTCCGTCGCCTTCCGCACGCACAAGTCGTAGGCGAAGTTGGGGCCGCCGCTGCACGTCGCCTGGAAGTGGGAGATGGCCTCCAGCCACCGCAGCGGGCGCTGCAGGAAGGAGATGGGCGACATCAGCGTGCAGGGGAAGCCGAGATACATCGGCTGAAGCACTTTTCCGATGAGCCCCATGTCGTGGAACATGGGCAGCCAGCCCATCCCCGACGAGCGCGACGCATCCAGCCCGAACCCTCGGGAGATGAGCGCTTCGTTGTGGAGGATGTTGGCATGGCTCACCATCACCCCCTTGGGATTGCCCGTGGAGCCGGACGTGTACTGGAGGAACGCCAGCGTGCCGCCCTCCAATTCCGGGCGCCGCCATTCGGCCGCTTGAGACTCCGGCACCGCGTCGCTGGCCAGCCACGGCAGCTCCGCCAGCTCCGGCGCCTGCGGCTTGAACAGCTCCGACATCTCCAGGATGAAGCTCGTGGTGAGCACGTAGCGCGCGCCGCTGTCCTGGGCGATGGCGCGCAGGCGGGGCAGGGTGCGCTCCAGGCGTGTCGGGTCCGGCGGATAACAAGGCACCGCCACCACGCCGCCGTAGAGACAGCCCATGAAGCCCGCGACGAACTCCATGCCGGGCGGATACAGCAGCAGCGCACGCTGTCCCTGCGCCCCGGAAGCCCGCAAGAGCGCGCCCAGCGCGCGCGCCCGCGTGTCCAGCCGTGCGTAGCTCCACTCCTCGATAGGGCCGTCGACGTCTCCCGATTCGAGAAAGCGATACAGCAGCGAATCACCCTGTGTCTGCGCGCGATGGCACAGCAGATCCACGAGGTGGAGAAAGTCACCCGGTGACGGCTCGTTGCGCTGTTTCATCCCTGCTCCCAGGCGGACGGCTCGCGAAGTTGGTTCCGCGGGCCCGAGGAGTAGGCCGCTCCTGGGACCGCTTCAGTCCAGTTGGCTGCTGGTGAAGACCTCGCCCCTCAACAGCGGGCGGATTCGACAATCCGCCTCGCGGGAGGTACGGCCATGGAGCTCCCCCCAATCTGTCGCGAGAGGCCCGCTACCGCGCGGTGGCACGGCACCGTTGCTGGGAGCCGTGAACGAGGAAAATTAGGTCGGAGGTGAAGCATGCCCTCTGCCTTCATCCCTTGTTTTATCTGGAATGTCTAGTCAGCCTCGAACCGCGCTAACTCCTTGGTTTGTCAGGGGGTCAGGCACTTCTGATAAACTGGTGGGATTCGCTCCCGAGACCGCATGGCTTCGACTCCAGCTTCGCCTTACCCCCCGGGTCCCCGGGGTCTCCCCATCTGGGGCAACCTCCTGAGCCACGAGAAAGACCCGTTGGGTCTCTTCGTCGAGAGTTTCCGAGCGCATGGTGACGTGGTCCGCTTCAAGTTGGACGCCAAGCCCACCTACATGTTGAGTCATCCGGACCACGTCCGGTACTTCCTCACCGAAAACGCCCCCAACTACGCGAAGCCGGAGCTGGTGGACGACCCGTTCCTGGGCAACGGGCTCTTCGTGAGCGAGGGGAACTACTGGCGGCGGCAGCGGCGGCTCGTCCAGCCCGCCTTCCACCGGGAGCGGCTGGCCGGCCTGCTGACGGGCATGGTGGACCTCATCCAGCGCAAGCTGGCGCAGTGGGAGGCCGTGCGGGAGCCGGGGCGGCGGTTCGACATCGCGGAGGAGATGGGGGTGCTCTCGCTGCGGATGACGACGCGGGCGCTGTACTCGGATGAGCCCGACGAGCCGACGGCGGAGGCCATGCGCCGGATGATGTGGATGCTGAACGACCGCGGCTCGTTCCTGTACCGGCTCCTGAAGTTGGAGCGGCTGCCCATCTACAAGAAGAAGTGGGCGGACTTCTTCGCCACGTTGCGGCTGCTCAATGGCAAGGCCAAGGAGGTCATCGTCCAGCGCAAGCAAGGCGGTCCCGAGGACGACATCATGGCCCTGCTGCTGGCGGCGAAGGACCGCGACACCGGCGAGGGCATGACGGACAAGGAGCTGCGCGACGAGTTCATGAACCTCTTCTCCGCGAACGAAGGCGCGGGGGCCGCGCTGGCCTGGGCCTGGCATCTGTTGTCGACCCACCCGGAAATCGCCGACCGGCTGGCCGCCGAGAGCGCGGCGGTGCTCGGTGGCGGGGCGCCGACCCTGGAGTCCCTGCCGCGCCTGCGCTACGCCATGCAGGTGTTCGAGGAGACGCTCCGGCTCTATCCCACGGCCTGGAAGCTGGTGCGCGTGGCCAAGGAGGAGGACACCGTGGGTGGCTACCGCGTGGAGCCGGGCACGGTTGTCGTCGCCATCACCTACGTGCTGCACCGGCACCCGGAGTTCTGGTCGTCACCGGAGACCTTCGATCCGGACCGCTTCGCCCCCGAGTCGCGCGGGGCGCGCCACAAGTTCGCCTACATTCCGTTCGGCGCGGGCCAGCACATCTGCATCGGCAACAACCTGTCGCTGATGTTCGGCGCGCTGGTGCTGGCGATGGTCTCCCAGCGCTTCCGCCTGCGCGCCATTCCCGGGCGGAAGGTGGACATCTATCCGGGCATCTCGCTGCTCCCCCGGGGCGGACTGCCGCTGACGCTGGAGCCCCGGAAGTGATGTGACGTGCGTGGCCGCGGGCTCGTCTCAGCCCGCGGCGCGCGTGGCCTCCTGCTCCTTGGCCGCGTAGAGCGCCTGGATGTTGGCGCCACCGAAGCCTCGGGCCTGCTGCCGCTGGATGACCTCGAAGAAGAGGGTGCGCCGCGCGTGCTGGGAGCGGGTGAAGACCTGCAGCAGCACGCCCCAGGCGTCCCGGTCCATCAGGATGTTGCGCGCCTGGAGCAGCTCCCGGCGGAACGGGCCCAGGGTGCCGAGCCTCGCCTCCAGGTCCTCGTAGTACCCCCGGGGCGCGTCGAGCAGGCCCACGCCCCGCTGGGTCAGCGCATCCACCGCGCGGGTGATGTCGTCCGCGAGGAACGCCAGGTGCTGCACGCCCGAGCCACCATGGGCGTCGACGAAGTCCTCGAGCTGTCCCCTCCGCGCACCGGCGACGGGCTCCTGCAGCGGGAAGCACACCTGTCCCCCCGCGGCCTGCACCACCCGCGAGCTCATCCCGCTGTACTCGGTGCGCACGTCTTCCTGGTGCGTCTGCGCGAAGCCGAGCACGTCCACGTAGAACCCCACCGTGTCCAGCAGCCGGCCCCGCTCCAGGGCGAAGGCGAAGTGGTCCACCCCGGAGAACAGCGTCGCGCCGCCCGAGGGCCCCGCGTCCACCGGCAGGTATGCGCCCGGGAGGTACGCACCCGACGGCGTGTCGCGCTGGATGAACGAATGCACCCAGTTGCCTGGCCCCGCGATGGTGGCCTTCACCACGCGCTGGCCATCGGCTTCGTAGGTGAAGGGCTCGGCCACCGCCCGGGCGCCCCGGCTCACCGCCTCGCGAAAGGCCGTGTGCGCATCCGGTGTCCCCAGCGCGATGTCTCGCACGCCGTCGCCATGGGCCCGCACGTACGCGGCGACTTCACCCTCGGAGCCCAGCGCGGACGTGACGACGAGCCGCGCGGCTCCCTGCTCGAGCACGAAGGAGCGACGGCCGGGCAGCCCCGTCTCCGGTCCACCGCTGGCCACCATCCGGAAGCCGAGCGCGTGGCAGAAGTAATAGGCGGAGAGCGCCGCGTCGCCCACGAACAGCTCGGCATGCTCCACCCGCGTGAGATCCACTCGGAGAACCTCGATTCAAGTGGGCGAGACCATTCCAGGCCAGCCCGATGGGAGCGCGAGACGGTGATTGCGTTGCAATAAGTCTTATCACGGATTGCCGCCGTAAACCTCTCAGCATGTCATCCGTGAAAAGTGTCGGACGCTGTATCACCCGGTGCTCACGCCGAGACATCACGTGGGGCGATGTATCACCCGCGGCTCACGCCGAGACGGCGGTGGGGGCGGTGTCTGGCATGGAGACGAGCTGTCCTGACTCGAGCTTGAGCAGACGGTCGGCCAGGTGGAAGTAGCGATCGTCGTGGCTGATGACGAAGACGAGCTTCCCCTGGTTCTTCAGCGCGGGGAGCATCTCCCGGTAGAACAGCTCGCGGAAGAGGGGGTCCTGGTCCGCGGCCCACTCGTCGAAGACGTAGATGGGGCGGTCCTCCAGGAACGACGTGAGCAGGGCCAGGCGCTTGCGCTGTCCCTGGGAGAGCGACACCGTGGACAGCTTGCCGTCCTCCACGCGCACCTTGTGCTGCAACTGGAGCCGGGACAGGAAACCTTTCGCCTTCTCCTCGAGCCCGGGTTGGTCCAGGCCGAGCATGCGCTCGAAGAGGTGGAAGTCGAAGAACACGGAGGAGAAGAGCTGGCGGTAGGAGCGGCGGTTGGCGGCGGTGATGGGCACGCCGTCCACTCGCAGCTCCCCCTTCTCCGGCGAGTACAGTCCGGTGAGCAGCTTGGCCAGCGTCGTCTTGCCGCTGCCGTTGCCGCCCACGAGGAAGACCAGCTCGCCCCGGCGCATCATCGTGTTGATGGGGCCCAGGGTGAAGGTCGCGCCGTCCTGCTCGCGGTAGTAGGTGTGGGTGATGTCCACGAGTTCGACTCGCTCGAACTTCGTCGGCACGGCGCCGTCGGCGGGAGGCTCCGGGTCCGCCAGCGACAGGCCCAGTTTCTCCAACTTCTTCATCGCCACGTGGCTGCGAGACAGGGCGGGCCACTGGTTCATCAGGCCGTCGAGCGGCTGTTGCAGGTACAGCACCACCAGCGCGTACGCGGCCAGCGTGGACATCTCCACCGTCTGGAACCGGGGCACGCCGAAGAGGATGACGGCGATGACGGCCATCACCATGAAGCCGCCCCAGCTCCCGGTGATGATGAAGAGGTTGTTGGTCGTCAGCGAGACACGTGAGACCTCCTCGGCCGTCGGCTTGAGCTCCTTGTTGAAGAAGTCCTCGCTGCGCGCGTGGTGGAGCTGCAGCTCCTTGGCGCCGTCGATGAGCGTCCTGAAGTTGGAGTACAGGGCGTCCTGGCTCTCGCGCCGCTTGTAGAACTGCGAATACGCGTAGCGGTTGGGGATGGCCACGCTCGCCATCACCACGGCGATGACCGCGAGGATCATCATCAGGAGCGGCCCGGACAGCCACGCCAGGTAGACGAGGCAGCCCGCGAGCGTCGCCAGGCAGATGATGACGCCGGGGATGACGGAGATGGTGCTGTTGATGACGGCGATGTCCTCCGTCAGCGCGGCCAACAGCTTGTGCGGCCCGGCGCTCTCCAGCTTGCTCAGCGGGGCCTCCAGCATGCGCCGACACAGCGACAGCCGGAGGTCCAGCAGGGCCACCTGCTGCATGGAGCTGAGCTGCATCTGAGACACGATGCGCAGCACCAGCACCGCCACCGCGAAGCCGAGGAACGCGGGCATCAGCGTCAGCGCGTCCGCCACCGTCCGGGACGTCAGCGCCTGGTTCATCACCGCGACGAGCGCCGCGCTGCATGCACCCGTGAGGATGCCCAGGAGCGCCGCGAGAATGATGGGGAGTTTGGACTTCTGGAAGAGCAGGGCGAGCAATGACACGACGGCTCCCGGAGACCCGGAGGGACCTGAGAATCGGGCCCTCGCCGCTCTCATACGTCATTGCCGCGCGAAGTGATACCCGGGGACAGGCTGCTTATCGGGTTATCATGGTGCCAGGCGGGACGGGGTTGCGCCGCCCTTGGCGAGCGGCCCGGGGGCGCGGAATACTGGGCGGATATGCGACTGCCCGCTCTCGTCCCCAACGTCCTGACCGCCCTGGTGCTTTTCGGGGGGACCGCCTGGGTCGGGCTCGCGCTCGCCTTGACAGGGGCGGGGCCCGAAGGGGCGCACCTCCTCAGGGCATTGGGTGCCCTGGTCGTGGCGGGCCTGGCCCTCGTCGTGTGGCGGCGGTTCGGCTCGCGGTCGGGCGCGGTGGCGGTGGTGCTCGCGGCGTGTGGGGGGCTTCACGTCTGGGCCTGGTCCCAGGCGCCGTCGACCGAGCGCGACTGGGCGCCGGACCTGGCACGGATGGCTCGCGCGGACGTGGAGGGCTCGCGGGTGACGATTCACGACGTGCGCGACTTCCGCTACCGGAGCACGACGGACTGGGATGCGTCCTGGTACTCGGCCACGTATGACGCGCGCGAGCTGACGGGGGCGTGGTTCATCGTGGAGCCGTTCTCCGGCTTCTTCGGCGCCGCGCACACCATGGTGAGCTTCGGCTTCTCGGATGGGCGCTACCTCGTCTTCTCCGTGGAGATTCGTCGCGAGAAGGGGGAGACGTTCTCCGCCGTGGGAGGGCTGTTCCGCCAGTTCGAGCTCGTCTACGTCGTGGGCGACGAGCGGGACCTGGTGCAACTGCGCTCCAACCACCGACATGACGACGTGTACCTCTACCCGGTGAACGCGTCGAAGGAGCGCATCTCCGACTTCTTCCTCGACATGGTGGCCCGGATGAACGCGCTGCACGCGAAGCCGGAGTTCTACAACTCGCTCTCCAACAACTGCACCACCAACCTGGTGCACCACTTCGAGAAGGTGAGCGCGGTGAAGGTGCCCTATGACCACCGCACGCTGCTGCCGGCCTTCTCCGACGCGCTGGCGTACGAGCTGGGGCTCATCGAGACGGACGCGCCGCTGGAAGTGGTGCGCGCGCGGCACCTCATCAACCCGCGCGCGCTGGCGGCGGCGAACCAGCCGGACTTCTCGCGGCGCATCCGTGAGACGCAAGCGCGCGCGGCCGACTCAGCTCCCTGACGCCGCTTTCAAGACGGGGGCCGGCCCGGCCTCCAGGTGGCGGACGTAGTGCGCCTCCAGCGTGGAGAAGTAGCCGCGCTCCTCCCACAGCAGGGCGAGCAGCCGGTCCGCCAGCGACTTCACCTCCGCGCTCTCGCCCGGCTCGGGCGCGCGGGGGCCCACGTTCCTGGGATTGAGGAACACGCGCGTGGCCTCCGCCACCAGCAGCCGGCTGCTCGCGAAGAGGCGCCGCAGGGCCTGATTGACGGGCCTTGCATCCACCTCCGCGCAGGCCGCGACGATGGCCGCGTGGATGGCTTGAGGCTTGTCGCCCTGCAGGCTCAGCGCATCCAGGTCTCCGCGCTCCAGCGCGTGGTGGAGCAGGTAGCCGTGGTGCAGGGACACGGAGGCCACGTCCACGCAGTCCTTCACCCACAGGACGAAGAAGACCTTCCGGAAGAGCTTCTTCACCGGAAGCAGCATCATCCCCTTGAGGTAGCTGGCCAACCGCCCGCCCAGCGTGCGGCCCAGACTGGAGCCCGCGAGCGCCTCCACGGCCTGGTTCGGCGCGCGCAGCCCGCGCTCCTCCAACAGCGAGCGGACCAACTGCTCGCGCACCTGGAAGAGGGCGTAGTCATCCAGGAAGGGGACGGGGATGAGGGGCGTCAGCCCGGAGGCGACGGCATGCAGCGCCACGCGCCCCAGGGGCGGAGACGACGGAGGGCTCGGCGTGGGGCGGGGGCTCGGCTCGCTCATCACTCATCTCTATGCGAAATCCGGCGGACGATTGCGTCAGGCCGTCGGCCCGCTCGGTGGGTGGACGGACAGGCTCAGCCCTGACGCGCGCCGCGCACGTGGGGCATCAGCACGGAGTACAGGGTGCTCATGACGGGCGTGGGGACGCCGAGCGCATGGCCGCGCCGGGCCACCGTGCCCTGGAGGTATTCGACCTCCAGCGGCTTGCCCGCGTCGAAGTCCACCATCATCGACGGGCGGATCTCCGGGGCCATCGCCTCCATGAAGCGCATCACGTCGTCGGGACGCGTGGTGGTGGAGACGCCCTCCGCGGCGGCGACGCGGAGCACCTCGGCGGCGGCCTCGCGGAACATCTCCCGGAAGAAGGGGACCTCTCTCAAGGGGCCAATCGAGGAGCGTGCGGCGGTACAGAAGCCGGACATCGCGGCGAGGAAGGCGAGCTTCTCCCAGAGGGGCGCGCGGATGTCGGCCACCGCCTCCGCGTTGAGGCCCGCCTGGGCGAGCACGTCCCGCAGCGCCTGGACGCGCGGGGAGACGCGCGAGATGTCACCGAACGCCTCGCCCAGCACCACCCGGTGCAGCGTGCCCGCCTGACGGATGACGCCCGGCTCGGTGATGGCGGTGGAGATGTACGTCGTCCCTCCGATGACCGCGGCCTCGCCCACGGCGGCGGCCACCTCGGAGGGGCTGTCCACGCCGTTCTGGAGCGTGACGACCACCGTGCCGGGAGCGCCGTGCGAGGGCTGCTCCTTCGAGGCGAGCAGTGTCTTCACCTGGGCGAGCACGCTGGCGACGTCGTAGTTCTTCACCGCGAGCACCACCACGTCCACCGGCCCCAGCCGCGCGGCGTCCTCTTCGGCGCGGACGGGGACGGTGAAGTCCCCCTCCTGACTGAGGATGGTGAGGCCCCGCTCCCGCATGGCGCGCAGGTGCGAGCCTCGGGCGAGGAAGCCCACGTCGTGCCCCGCGCGCACCAACCTCGCGCCGTAATAGCCGCCCACTCCACCCGAACCGACGATGCCAAATCGCATGGCTCGCGAGGATAGCGAAGCGCCGCCGCTCCCGCAGGAGCGTTTCGACGGCGCCTCGCCCGGACTTCGAGTCTCAGCCGGCGAGAGGCCGGATTCTGGCTCCGGTGTCCCAGCCCAGGGCTCCGGACGCGGCCAGCACGTCCGCGCTCGGCGTTCCCGCGTGGGCGATGAACTCCGCGGAGGCCTCGGGCGAGGCACAGGCGGAGAGGATGCGCTCGGGAATCATGAAGGCGCTGACGATGGCGTCGGCCACCCGGTTGTCCCGGCTGCCGGCGACCAGCAGGTCGACGACGTGCGGCGGAGGCGGTTGGAGCAGCGCGTTCGTCCAGTCGGTCGCCGGGGCGACGGCGGTCCACATCCGCGCCTCCGTGTCGCGGCAGAACGTCTCGTCGAAGGGGCGCTCGGACAGGAGCGCGTCCTGGATGGCGATGGCCAGCGTGAAGGCGGAGGCCGACGCGGCGTTGGCGCCCTGGCCCGCGACGGGGTCGTTCGTCACGTGGGTGTCGCCCACCGCCATGACGAAGCGGCCCTCGCCCACCTGGGCCCAGGCGCGGCGCACCACGGGCGTGAAGCCTCCCTGGAGGAAGTCCAGCGGACCTCGGACGCCGAACTCCGTCGGGTCGATGCGCTCGTAGGTGGCGGGCGCGTGGCGGCGCATGAGGTCCAGCAGCATCGCGTCGAAGGCGGCCGGGTCGTCGTCGCGCTTGAGGGAAATCATCGACGCCAGCTCGCTTCCGGGCACCGCCTCGATGAGCGTGCTGGGGACGCGGCCGTGGCGGGTGATCATCTGCGATTCGAAGACCTCACCCTGGCCCGGCACCAGGTTGACGTGCATGCCGAAGGGCTCCGGCATCCGCAGGCCCTTGAGGATCGCCGCGAACAGCACGCGAGGAGGCCGGGTATGCGGCGACAGCTCCGGCACGCGCGGAAACAGCGCGTTGAGCCCATTGCGCCCGGAGGCCACCACCACCAGCGCATGGCGCCGCGTCAGGCCCTCCAGCGCGACGTTGTCCACCGGCGCGACCTCCAGCCGCCCTCCGCGCTCCACGAAGGCCTCCGCGAGCCGGGGCTGATAGAGGCGATAGTCCACGCAGAGGCTCGGCTCGAGGACGCGCCCCTTCACGCTGAACGGATGCGGCCCGTGGACGTGGATGGCGCAGCGGTTCATCGCCAGCTCCGGCGCGCCCCAGAAGTCCACCCACAGCTCCCGCTCCCGTGCGCGAGTGGGCGCATGGTGAGTCACCGTGTTCAGAAGTCGGCCTGCGCGAAGGGCGTCTGGCTCCTGCTCCGCGTAGAGCGTGACGGGAATGCCCTGCGAGAGAAGCTTCAGACCCAGGTGCAGTCCGGCAGTGCCGGCGCCGACGATACCGATGCTCGCCATCTGTCTCTCCTTCACTTTTCCCGACTTGAAAGACTTTGCGTCGGGACGGCCCCTCAGGGGATGTGGGGTTCCCCGGGTGTTCCGGGGTGCGCAGGGCTCCATATCACAATGTGAATGGAGTTCTTTAGACTGGTCATACCCCGAGTCTCAGGAACATGGGGGTCCCCGGGCACCCGTTCGCGATTGGACCGTTGGGTTCCAGGTTGGGGCCGGACAGTCGGCGGCCCTACAGTCGAGGGATGAGCGCGGCCCTCGACGTGGTGCTGGAAGTGGGCGACGTCACCGAGATGACGGCGGATGTCGCCTTGTTCAAATATGCACAAAAGCTGTACGGCGCGGCTGGCGAGGCGTCACGGCGGCTGGAGGCCGTGGGCGTGCCGCCGGTGCAGGTCGCGGTGCAGCCGGGCGAATTCCGCTTCGTGGAGACGAAGGGCGCGCTGGCCTCGCCGCTGGCGCTCTTCATGGGCACGGTGCGGCTGGGCGAGTTCGGCTACCACGAGATTCGCCAGTTCGCGTTGCGCGCGCTGAAGGCGCTGGAGGCGCACGCGTCGGTGAAACACGTGGCGGGCACGGTGCACGGCCCCAACTACGGGCTCGACGAGGATGAGGCGGTGCTGGCCTTCGTGGGCGGACTCATCGAGGCCTTCCAGCGCGGCACGGGCCCCAAGGGGTTGGAGCGCTTCACGGTGGTGGAGCTGGACATGCGCCGTGCCCTGCGGCTGCGCAAGGCGCTGGAGCGGGGCCTGGGTGGAACGCCGGGCGTGGAGACGCTGCCAGGGGGAGGTTTCCGGGTGCGGCGCAGCAGCGCGTTCGTGCAGGCGCCGTCCATGGCCAGCGCGGGCACGGTGTCCATGGGAAAGCCTCACGCCTTCGTGGCGATGCCCTTCACGCCCGAGTTGGAGGACACGTACCACTACGGCATCCAGGGGCCCGTGAAGGCGGCGGGTCTGCTGTGCGAGCGCGTGGACCAGGCCGTGTTCGACGGGCCCATCATCCAGCGAATCAAGGAGCGCATCGACACGGCGAAGGTCGTCATCGCCGACCTGTCGCTGGCCAACCCCAACGTGTACCTGGAGGTCGGCTACGCGTGGGGTAAAGGGCGGCCCACGCTGCTCCTGGTTCGCGACGTGAAGGAGCTGCGCTTCGACGTCGCGTCCTACAGGTGCATCGTCTATCGCAACATCCGCGAGCTGGAGTCGATGCTCTCGCGCGAGCTGGAGCGGCTCGACAAGCTGGTGTGAGAGGAAGCTACCAGCCGCGCGCGGCGACGGCCCACGTGGCCGTCACGGTGTCGCCGCGCAGCACGTGGAGCCGCTCGTGCAGGTTGACGGCGGCGCAGACGTGGTTGGGGACGACGCGCAACCGGTCCCCCACGCGGGGGCGCCAGGACGTGCCCGAGACGTCGAGCAGGCCGTGCTCCTCGGAGACGCTCCGGACGACGAGCTCGGGCCTGTCCAGGAGTGCGCCATAGCCACCCGTCGGGGCGAGCCCTTCCTCCTTGGCCAGGGCCTTGGAGCCCGCGTCGACCACCACCTGGCCGGGGACGGCGGTGCTCACCACGGTGGTCAGGACGGAGAACGCGCACTCGTTCCAGGCGCAGGCGTTGAGCGCGGCGGTGTTGCGGTCATTCAGCACGTTGATGCCGGGGCGGATCTCCGTCAGGCCTTCCACTTCGTGCGAGCGCCACAGCATGGGCGTGGAGCCTCCGCTGACGACGTCGGGGCGGAGTCCCTCGGAGGCGAGCGCGTCCACGAACTCGCGCACGCGCGCTCCCTGGTCCTTCAACGCGGACTCCTGCTGCTCCACCGGCACGCGCACGTGGCCTGGATAGAAGATGATGCCTCTGTACGTCACGCCGGGCGTGGCGGCGACCGCGCGGGCCAGGGCCACGGCATCGGCCGGGCTCTGCACGCCCACGCGGCGCATGCCCAGGTCCAGCTCCACCAGCACCCCCACGGTTCGCCCCGCGTCCCGGGCCGCGTGGCCCAGTCCCTCCAGCGCCTCCACCGAGTCGAGCGCCACCGTGAGCCGCGTGCGCCGGGGCAGGGCCATCAGCTGCGCGAGTCGGCTCGGGCCCACGGGTGGGTAGGCCAGCAGCACGTCGTCGCAGACGGTGGCCATGACCGCGGCCTCGCGCGGCGTGGCGACGGTGGCGCCCATGGCCCCGGCGGCGAGCTGGAGCGCGGTGAGCTCCGCGGTCTTGTGCGTCTTCGTGTGGGGGCGCCAGTGCAGGCGGTGCTCCCGCGTGTACGCGGCCACGCGCGCGAGGTTTGCTTCCACGCGGTCCAGGTCCACGAGGGCGGCGGGGGTCGTGAGCGCTTCGAGCGGGAGCAGGTCCATGCGGCGCAATCTTGCACCGCGCGCGCTGGCGCTCCAGGTGTCCGTGGCCAGCGCGTGCCCTTCACCTGACACGACGAGGCCCACCTCGGGCCCGGAGCGTTTCCTCCAGGTCCAGGGCGGGCCTCGCCAACGTCAGCGTGTTACTGCGGCTTGGGGGCCGCGACCTTCTTCGCCGGCGGCAGGTACTTCACGCCGAGCTGGCTGAAGATGAACGAGTACGCGTCCACCTCCTCCTCGATGCGGGCGTTGAGCGGGGTGCCGGAGCCGTGGCCCGTCTCGGCGTCGGCGCGCAGCAGGATGGGGCTCTTGGCCGCCGTGGCCGTCTGCATCCGGGCCACCATCTTCCGCGAGTGGAACGGGTCCACGCGCGGGTCATTGGCGCCGGAGGTGAACAGCACGGGCGGGTACTTCGTGCCGTCCTTCACGTTGTGGACGGGCGAGTAGGCAAGCAGCGCCTTGAACTGCTCGGGGTCCTTCACCGTGCCGTACTCGGTGACGTTGAACTGGCCGTTGGACGTGCGCTCCGAGCGCAGCATGTCGTAGAGGCCCACGCGGGCCACCACGGCGCCGTACGCCTCCGGGTGCTGGGTGACGACGGCGCCCATCAGCAGGCCGCCGTTGCTGCCGCCCTGGATGGCCAGCTTCTTGGGCTGCGTGTACTTCTGGTCCACCAGCAGCTTCGCGCAGGCGTAGAAGTCATCGAAGACGTTCTGCTTCTTCGTCAGCGAGCCCTCGGCGTGCCACTTCTCGCCGAACTCCGAGCCGCCGCGCAGGTTGGCGATGGCGTAGACGCCGCCCTGCTCCAGCCACAGGCCCGCCAGCGGGCTGAAGCCCGGGCTGATGGAGATGTTGAAGCCGCCGTAGCCGGTGAGCAGCGTCGGGTTGGTGCCGTTGAGCTTCGTGCCCTTCTTCTTGAGGATGGTGAGCGGAACCTTGGTGCCGTCCTTCGACGTGGCCTCGGTGCGCACCACCTCCACGTCGCTCACGTCCATGGGCGAGGTCTTGGCCAGGGCCGTCTTGGTCACCTTGCCGTCCGCGGGCGTGAAGCGGTACCAGGCCTGCGGCTGCACGAAGCTGGAGTTGCTGAAGTAGATGTCCTCGCCGCCCGCGCTCACCAGTCCGCCCACCGACGATACCGGCGGGGTGGGGACCAGGCCCAGGTCCTTGCCCTTCAGGTCCACCATGCGCAGCTGCGACGGGCCGCCGAGCTGCTCGCTCACGTACAGGCGCGACTTCGTCGGGAAGAAGCCCTGGACGCTGGCCTCGCCCTCGGGCAGCAGCACCGTGGCCTTGTCCAGCGTCGGGGTGGCCAGGGCCAGGCGCAGCACCTTGCCGCGCGGTGCGTCCTGCCGGCTGAGCAGGTAGAGGGCGCCGTCATGGCCAAAGCGGGCGCGGATGACCTTGTCCGCGAACTTCGTCACCTGCGTCCACTTCCCGTCGGGGCCGTGGAGGTACAGCATGAACTCGCCGCCGTCGCCGTTGGCGACCATCGCCGTGATGTACTTGCCGTCGGGCGACGTCTCCAGCTCCGTCATGGCGATGCGTGGGAAGTCCTTGCCCAGCGCGTACGTGTCCTTCTCCGTGGGCGTGCCCAGCTTGTGGAAGTACACCTGCTGGAAGAAGTCCCGGTCCTCCGCCGGGCGCTCCTCGCCGCGCGGATAACGCGTGTAGAAGTAGCCCGTTCCGTCCGCGTTCCACGCGAGGCCACCACCCGCCGTGCCGCCGTTGACGCGAGGGACGACCTCGTTCGGCAGCGGCTTGCCCGTGGCCACGTCATAGACGGAGACGTCGCCGCTCTCCGTGCCGTTCTTCGACAGCGACACCGCCAGCTTCTTGCCGTCCAGCGTGGGCTCGATGAAGTCGATGGTGGTGTGGCCCGACGGGTCGATGACCATGGGGTCCAGCAGCGAGCGCTCCTTCGACGTGTCGTCAGCGGAGCCAATCACCACCACGTACGGCTGTTGCCGGGGCGGCTGATACTTGATGCCGATGAGGGTGCCGTTGGCCTCCGTCAAACCCGCGTAGCCCGGGGACTTCCAGGACAGCAGCTCGGCGACGCGCTGACGGATGCCCTCGCGGCCGGGCAGCCTGTCCAGGATGGCCCGCGTGTGGGCGTTCTGGGCGTCGTTCCACTGCTTCACCTTCGCGTCATCGGTGGCCTCCAGCCACTGGTAGGCGTCCTTCACCTCCGTGCCGTGGTAGGTGTCGACGACCTCCTTCTTCTCCGTGACGGGCGGCTTGGACGCGCCCTTGCCTGCGGCCGGGGACGTGAGTGGCAGCAGCAGTGCCGCCGCGGCCAGTGCGGTTGTCAGCTTCATGTTCACCTCGGGGATAGGGAAAGGCGGACGCAGCCTGCCACGTCCTATCCTCCGTGGCGTCGGTTCCCGACAGGGGAATGTCGCCTCGGGGCCCGTGTTCCCTCGGGTTGCTTCCAGGCGTGCGCTGCGTCAAAGCCGCTGGGGAATTCGAGGACGCCCGTCGTCACGGGGCGCGCAGGGGAAGCTCGACCAGGGCGGCTGCGAAGCGGTCGAAGGCCTCGTTGGCGGGGAGGGCGGTGGTTTCGTCCATGTTGCCGAGCATCAGCGCGAAGACGACGCGCGGGTGCTCGGCGTCACCGGGCCGGTCCACCACGCCCGCGAAGCACTTCTGTCCGGAGAGTGTGCCCGTCTTGGCGCGGATGCGGCCCGCGGTGATGGCGGTGACGGGGCGGGTGGCCAGCGTGCCGTCCACGCCGGCCACGGGCAGGCTGTCCACCAGCGCGGCGCCGTAGGGCTCTCGCAGGCTGGTGAAGAGCACGCGCGCCAGGCCTCGCGCGGTGGCCAGGTTGTAGCGGGACAGGCCGCTGCCATCGACGGGGCGCAGGTCCCGGGCGGGGATGCCGCGACGGGTGAGCTCCTCGGCCAGCGCGGTGCGCAGCGTGGCGTAGCCCTCCGTGCCGCTGCGCTCGCGCGCGAAGCGCAGGCCCAGCCGCTCCGCGTAGAGGTTGAGGGACTCCTTGTTGGTGGCCTTCACCAGCTCCGACAGGGGCGGGCTGACCAGGGTGACGAGCGGCTCCGGCACGGGCGGGCGC
>NZ_JABUMQ010000650.1:0-1531 GCF_013336645.1 Myxococcus sp. CA039A
TCCCCCATGAACCTCCGTCTCCTCGTCCCCCTCCTCGCCCTCTGGTCACTCGGAGGATGCATCGTCCACCGAGACATCCACGGGCACGACTCGCATCCGCCCAAGTCGAAGAAGTCCAAGCGCAACAGCAAGGACTGTCACCCAAGCCAGTACTGGGATGGCGACGAGTGCCGCCACAAGGGCAAGGGCAAGGGCGCTCGCAAGCACGACGGGTGAAGTCCCGGCGCGTGGGGCAGGCCCGCCGTCACTGGGGGCGTGTCCCGTGCCGCCCGGGAGAGTTGTAGGGTGGGTGTGCTCATGCGCACCGAAGCCTCCGTCGTCCCGCAGCCCGTGCCTCCGCTGGCCCCGTCGTTCTCCCGGGAGCATGCGAGCGAGCACTGCACGCTGCTGGATGGGGGCGCGGAGGCGTTTCCCCGGATGCTGGAGGCCATCTCCTTCGCCCGGCACCGCATCCACCTGGAGGTCTACACCTTCGAGCGCGAGGGCGTGGGCGCGCTCTTCCTGGACGCGCTGGTGGCCGCGGCGAAGCGGGGCGTGTCGGTGAAGGTGGTGGTGGACGGCTGGGGCAGCATCGGCGCCAGCAAGTACCTCACGCAGACGCTGCTGGCCGCGGGCGCGAAGGTGCGGGTCTACAACCCGCTCACCTCGCTGTGCCTGGGCCGCTCCTGGCGCAACCACCGCAAAATCCTCCTCGTCGACGACACGGTGGCGTTCCTGGGCGGCATCAACATCGGTGATGCCTACGCGGCGCACGGCGACGTGCCCGGCTGGGCGGACCTGGCGGTGGAGCTGCGGGGGGACATCTGCCGGCAGTTGGGCGCGAAGCTGACCGCGGGCACGGCGGCGCTGACGTCCGGCGCGGTGAGCCTGTACCTGTCCGGCATCGGCGGCGGGCACCGGCTGCGCAAGCGCTACCTGTCCGCCATCGACGGGGCGAAACACGAGGTCATCCTCGCGCACGCGTACTTCCTCCCGGACACGGGCTTCGTGCGAGCGCTGACGCGGGCGGCGCGGCGGGGCGTGAAGGTGTCGCTGCTGCTCGCCGGAAGAAGCGACGTCATCTTCGCCCGCGCGGCGACGATGCGGCTGTACGGCACCTTCCTGCGCGCGGGGGTGAACATCCACGAATGGACCGCCTCCACGCTGCACGCCAAGGCGGCGGTGGTGGATGGGAAGACGCTGCTGGTGGGCAGCTTCAACCTGGACCCGCTGTCGCTCGTGAATCTGGAGACGCTGGTGGAGGCCCAGGAGCCCGGCGTGGCGGCGCAGGCGGCCCTGTGGCTGGACAAGCACGTGGCCCTGTCGCGACACGTGCAACTGGAGCAGTGCGGCCGCTCCAGCCTCCAGCGGTGGCTGCTGGATGTCGTGGGGCTGGCGGTGGCGCGCTTCGCGGAGCGCTTCGCCAGCTTCATCGGCCGGCGGCGCAAGCGGTGAGGCCGTCACGCGGGCGTCACGCGAGCGCGTGAAGAGGCCCCCGCCCGGCAGCAGCCCCCCCATGTCGTGCTGCACGAGCCGTCACGGCGCTCTACAC
>NZ_JABUMQ010000651.1:0-1527 GCF_013336645.1 Myxococcus sp. CA039A
CGGACCTCCAGGCCTTCGTCCGCCAGCACCACCTCACCCTCAATGCACTGGTCCAGGCCGCTTGGACGCTGGTGCTCTCACGTCACACCGGTGAGCAGGACATCCTCTTCGGCGCCACGACGTCGGGGCGTTCCGCCGAGGTCTCCGGCATCGAGCACGCCGTCGGCCTCTTCATCAACACACTGCCCGTCCGCATCTTCGTCGACGAAGACGCCACCGCGCTCTCCTGGCTCCAGCAGCTCCACACCCAGCAGCTCGAGCTGCGCCAGTTCGAGCACACACCGCTGACCCACCTCCAGCGGTGGAGCGACGTGCCGCGCGGCACGCCCCTCTTCGAGTCCCTCTTCATCGTCGAGAACTTCCCCGTCGACGCCGCCGTCAATTCGGCCAGCGCCGAGCTGGGCATCCGCGACTTCAGCGCGCGTGAGCAGGCCGATACCCCGCTGGAGGCGTACGTCATCCCCGGGGACACCCTGGAGCTGCGCCTGCTCTTCGACGCCGCGCGCTTCGAGCCCTCTACCCCCGAGCGCCTCCTGCGTCACTGGAGCATCGCGCTCCAGGCCCTCGTCTCCAGTCCCGACTCGCGCCTGGGGGCGCTCTCCCTGGTGACGGGAGAGGAGCGCGAGCAGGTCCTTCGCTCCTTCAACGCGTCCTCGCGCCAGTTCGACGCCTCGTGCCTCCATCTCCAGTTCGAGGCACAGGCCGCGCTCACCCCCGACGCCACCGCGCTGTCCTTCGGTGACGTCTCGCTCTCCTACCGCCACCTCCGCCAGCGCGTCCTTCGTCTCTCCCACCGACTCCAGTCCCTCGGCCTCCGCCCGGACGCCCCCGTCGGTCTCTTCGTCCACCGCTCCGCCGACATGGTCGCCGCCATGCTCGCCATCCTCCACGCGGGCGGCGCCTACCTTCCCCTCGACCCTGATTACCCCTCGGACCGCCTCTCCTGGATGCTCCAGGACTCTCGCGCTCCGTTCATCCTCACGTCGCGACGCCTCCTCGACTCACTGCCTTCCTCGGAGGCGCAGGTCCTCCTTCTCGACGAGACGGGCGACGAGGAAGCGCGGACTCCTGGCAACGCGGACGCGGCCAATCTGGCGTACGTCATCTACACGTCGGGCTCCACCGGCCGGCCCAAGGGCGTCATGGTGCCTCACCGCACCGCCGCCAACTTCTTCGCGGCCATGGATGACCGCCTGGGCACCTCTCCCGGCACGTGGCTCGCCGTCACCTCCATCTCCTTCGACATCTCCGTCCTCGAGTTGCTCTGGACGCTCTGCCGAGGCTTCCACGTCGTCCTCCATGACGAGCGCGCCGCCTCTCGCCTCGGCACCGCGCTGACGCTGCCCGAGGTCCTCCGCCGCCACCCCGTCTCCCATCTCCAGTGCACGCCGTCCTTCGCTCGCGCCAGGGTGCTCGCCGCGGACTCCGTCGCCGCGCTCTCCTCCCTCCGCTACCTCCTCGTCGGCGGTGAGGCCCTCCCCGGCCCTCTCGCCTCCCAGCTTCGCGCCGCGCTCCCCCGCTCCACCC
>NZ_JABUMQ010000652.1:0-1524 GCF_013336645.1 Myxococcus sp. CA039A
AGGCGCCCTGGAGCGCGTCCACCTCGAGCGGCCCTTGCAGGAGCAGGGCGAGGGGAATGTTGTAGGTGGAGCTTCCGGGCTCGAGCTGGTCGATGAGCCACAGGCGCTGCTGCGCGAAGGACAACGGCAGCTCGCCCGTGCGCGGCACCAGGACGAGCGGAGGCCGCACCGTGCCCTTGCCCGCGAGGGTCGCCGCATCGAGCCGTCGGGCCAGCGCTTCGATGGTGGGGGCCTCGAACAGCTCCCGCAGCGCCAGCTCCACCTTGAAGGTGTTGCGGATGCGCGAGACGAGCTGCGTGGCGAGCAGCGAATGTCCGCCGAGCGCGAAGAAGTCGTCCTCGATGCCGACCTGTGGGACGCGAAGGACCTGCGCCCAGATGGAGGCGAGCAGCTCCTCGGTGGGCGTGCGCGGCGCGACGTAGGTGGAGGAGGGAGCAGAGAGCACGGCCTCGGGAGGAGGCAGTGCCTTGCGGTCGATCTTCGCGTTGGCGGTGAGAGGGAGCGCGTCCAGGCGGAGCAGGGACGACGGCACCATGTACTCAGGGAGCCGAGACTTGAGGAAGGCTCGGAGGGAGACGGCGTCCAGGTCGTCGCCGACAAAGTAGCCGACGAGCCGCTTGTCGCCCGGAGCGTCCTCGCGAGCGATGGCGATGGCATCGCGGATGGAGGGATGCGCGAGCATCGCGGCTTCGACTTCGGGCAACTCGATGCGGAAGCCGCGCACCTTCACCTGCGCGTCGGCGCGACCGATGAAGGCGAGCGTCCCGTCGTGGCTCCAGCGGACAAGGTCGCCGGAGCGATAGAGGCGCGCCCCAGGGACGGAGGAGAACGGGTCCGGGATGAACCGCTCCGCGGTGAGTGAAGGCTGGCCGACGTAGCCGCGCGCCAGGCCGTCACCACCGATGAAGAGCTCACCGGTGATGCCGATGGGGACGGGCTGAAGCGAGGCGTCGAGGACGAGCAGGCGGGTGCCGTTGGTGGGCTTGCCGATGGGCACCGTTGCGCCAACGTCCTCGGGCCGAGCGACCAGGAAGGTCGTGGCGAAGACGGTGGTTTCCGTCGGGCCGTAGCAGTTGGTGACGGAGACGCCCCAGTCCTGCAACGCGCGTCGGACATGAAGGGGCGAGACGATGTCGCCGCCAGTGAGGACGCGCTGGAGTGAAGGAGGCGCGGGGAGACGACTCTCGACGAGCTGGGAGAACAGACCGCTGGTGGCCCAGAGCGTGGTGACGCCGTGTCGAGCGACAGTCTGGAAGAGCTCCTCGAGCGAGGGGGCCTGAGGAGGGAGGACGACGAGGCGCGCGCCGTGGAGCAGGGCGCCCCAGATTTCGAACGTGGTGGCGTCGAAGGAGATGGGCGCGAGGAGGAGGTGGGTCTGCTCGGGCCCGAAGCGGGTGTAGTCGACGCCGACGAGGATGTGGATGACGCCGCTGTGGGTGCAGCCAACGCCCTTGGGCTTGCCGGTGGAGCCGGAGGTGAAGTCGATATAGGCGAGCGACGCGGGGAGGGCGGAAGGAGGCAGGG
>NZ_JABUMQ010000653.1:0-1488 GCF_013336645.1 Myxococcus sp. CA039A
CGGGGGGGCCGCCATCATGCGAGGCCGAAGCGGCGGGCTTGGGCGTGGGGGGCACCTTGCTGCGCAGCGCGGCCTCCACGTCCGCGGAGCGCCAACCGAAGTGCTCCGCGAGGGCGGAGAAGAGCGACGAGCGCACCAGTCCCACGGGCACCTGCGCCGCCACGGGCTTGAGCCGCTCGAGTGCCGCCATCTTCTCCTCGAAAGACGCCCCCTTGCCCTGGGGCAGCAAGGAGGCGAACAGGTAGGCGGTGAGCGGTTGCGCGCCTTCCAGCAGCCGCTCCACACCCTCCGCTCCCTCTCGACGCGCGAAGACGTCTGGATCATCCCCCTGGGGCAGCAGCGCCACCCGGGCGGTCGCCCCGGCGGCGAGCAGCGGACCGGCGAGTCGCTCCACCGCCGCGATTCCCGCCGAGTCCCCGTCCAGGAGCAGCACCAGCTCCCGGGCCTCGCCGCGCTTGAGCACCTGCATGTGGCCGGGGGTGAGGTTGGTGGAGCACAGCGCGACGGCATGGCGCACGCCCACCTGATGCAGGCCGATGCAGTCGAAGTAGCCCTCCACGAGGACGGCGGCCTTGCGCTTGCGGACCTCGTCGCGCGCCTGGTCCATGCCGAAGAGCGTGTCGCTCTTGTTGAAGAGCCGCGACTCGCGCGAGTTGAGGTACTTGGGCCCTTCCTCGGCGCCGACGAGGCGGCCACCGAAGGCGATGGGGCGGCCCTCCGGCGCCCGGATGGGCACCATCAGCCGGCTGCGGAAGAAGTCATAGCAGCCGTCTCCCGTGTTTCGCTTGAGCACCAGCCCGGCCTTCATGGCCCAGTCCAGCATGCCTGTCTTTTGAAAGCGCTCCGCGAGCGTGCTCCAGGCGTTGGGCGCCCAGCCGAGTCCGAAGGACTGCGCCGTCTCTTCCGACACGCCACGACTGGCGATGTAGGCCCGCGCGGAGCGGCCCTCGTCCTGCCAGAGGGTGGCGCGGAAGTGCTCGGCGGCCAGGTCCGTGGCCTCCTTGAGCTGCTGGCGCTCGCGCATGCCCGGGTCCTGCTGCGCCTCCAGGTCGATGCCCAGCTCGCGCGCCAGGTCCCTCACCGCGTCGAGGAACGTCTTGCCCAGGTAGCGCTGGACGAAGGACACCGCGTCCCCGCTCGCCCGGCAGCCGTGGCAGAAATAGAAGTGCTTCTCCGGCACCACGTAGAAGGAGGGGGTCTTCTCCTGATGGAAGGGACAGCGCCCCTTCCACTCGCGGCCCGCCTTCTTCAGCTCCACATGTCGGGAGATGAGGCCCACGAGGTCTACACGCTCGAGGACTTCCTGGATCTTGTGTTCCGGGATCACGTCGGCCACCCCTCGTCCCGCACCTGGGCGGGCGCACTCCCGACATCCTGGCAGCCGGGCCTGACGTCGCCCGTCTGGTCGCCAACCCGCTGGATCACCCCGCCCACGAGGGCGAAGGACCGGCGGCGGGGGGCGGGAAGGATGGCTGGGGACACGTTGGG
>NZ_JABUMQ010000654.1:0-1484 GCF_013336645.1 Myxococcus sp. CA039A
CCCGATGCCCGCGCGTCCGGACATGCGGCCCACGGAGCTGGAGCTGCTGCCCATTGGCGCCGTGGTCGGCCCCGCCGACTCGGAGCCCTCTCCGTGGCCGGTGGAGCCGACGGAGCCCCGCGCGGAGCCGCTGCGCGTGATGGGGGGCGAGCCTCGCCCCGGTGCGCCGATGTCCCGGCCCCCGGTGCCCGCGTCGGGTCTTCGTCCCGGTGGGCTTGCGCCTCCTGTGTCCCAGCCGCCGCCCGCCGCGCCGGTGCCTCCTGCCTCCGCGGTGATGCCGCAGCGGCAGGCGCTGAGCGCTCCCGCGGGCTCGCCTCCGACCGGGGCTCCCGCGCGCTCGGGGGCGTTGGTGATGCCCGCCGTCTCCGCGACGAGCGGACCGTTCTCCTCGCCGCCTCCGAGCGCCCCGACGCGCTCGGGAGCGATGGTGATGCCGGCCATCTCCATCCCCGCGAGCACGCCGGTGCGCACGAACCCGGGCGGTGCGCCTCCCTCGAGAAGTGCCGAGCCGGGCGTGGTCGTCTCGGACACGGGCTCCGAGCCGGAGAGCGCCGAGCTGCCGGTGCTCACGCCCGAGCAGATGGGGCACGACGAGCAGGCGGCGCGGGTGGAGGAGATGGACACGAATCCGCGCGCGTCCCGGCCGCCGCGCGGGGAGCGCTCCGACGACACGCAGCCGCGTGGTCCTCGCGACGCGGACACGGACCCTCGGGGGCCTCGCGCGGCCGACACGCAGCCCCGTGCCGCCGCCGGCCTTCATGAGGACACCCAGCCTCGCGTGGTGCTGGACGAGAGCTTCCTTCGCGACGCGGAAGGCGCCGCGCGGGAGCAGGAGGAGCGGTCCGGCCCGTCGCGTCCGAAGACGGGCTCACGCCGCGTTCGCCCCTCGTCTCCTGGCATGGCGCCCGTCTCGGGCCGGCGCACGGGGTCCGCCTCCGTCATCCGCCCCGCGCCCGCCCCGGCGCCCGCGCCTGTCGAGGACGAGGAGGAGGACGTGGACGTGCGCGTGTCCATGCCCTCGCATGACGAGACGCGCCGCACGGCGGTGCCCGTCCGTCCGAATGCGCCGCCCGCCGCGCGCCGCCCGGGAGAGGACACCCGTCGGACGACCATCCCCAGGCGCTCCCAGCGCAGGTCCGTCGTGGCGTGGGTGGTGGTGCTGGGCGGACTGGGTGCGCTGCTGGCGGGAGCCGCCGCGCTCACCCTGGACCCCGTGCTGCGCAGGCGCCTGACGCACCAACTGGGGCTCACCCAGGTCCTGGAGGGCCCGCCGCCTTCCAGGCCCATCGAGCGGACCCAGCCGCTGCCCTCCGAGAGCGCCGTGGCGCGCGGGGAGCCCGCGCTTCCAGAGGCCGCGCCGGGCGAAGGGGCCGCGGCGCCTCCACCCACGGGTGACGTGGCCGCCGTGAACAGCCCACAGGCCGCTGTCGACACCCCCCCCGCGCCTCCTCCGAAGCCGTCGGACGAGAAGCTGTCCGACGACC
>NZ_JABUMQ010000655.1:0-1461 GCF_013336645.1 Myxococcus sp. CA039A
GGGGGAGGGATGCCCAGCGGCTCCGGAGTAGGAGGGGGCGCGAGGCGAAGTTGCCTGCCGCCCTTGAATCCGCGCCATTGGATGTAGCGGCGGAAGTCCTGGAGGAAGGTGTCGGGGGAGAGGCCCACGGCCTGGGTGAAGGCCTCGGCGAAGTCGGGCCCCTGGCTCATGGCGTGGAGGATGCCCCGCACCACGGGCTCGCCGTAGCGGCGGGCCAGGAAGGTGAAGGCGTGGTGGGCGGCCCCGTAGACGATGTCGCTCTCGCGTCGGTAGAGGGTGTCGGCCTGGGCCAACGGGTCCGCGCGGGGGTGGGTGCTCCAGTAGCGGGCCAGGTCCTCGAGGGACGTGACGCGGTAGCCCTGCTCGGCGGTGTACGAGGCCATGCCTTCGCGGAACCACAGGGGGATGCGCTTGCGCGTCCAGCCCAGGCGGTCCGAGGCCACCTGGTACATCAGGCTGTGGGTGAGCTCGTGCAGCAGCAGCTCGTCCACCTGGGCCTGGCTTGCGCCCAGGAGCGTCCAGGTGCGGGGGCTTTGGAGTTCGATCTGCTCGTAGCGGGCCCACGCGCGCAGGAAGTCATGGTCCGGGCGGTTGGCGGCGCGCTCCAGGGCGGCGTGGTTGGGGTGGATGATGATGGCGACGGAGTCGTCGAAGGTGCCCCAGCGGGCCATTCGCGGCAGGGCGCGTTCGACGGCGAGGCGGACCTGGGTGGCGGCGTCGGAGTCTCGCGGCTGGAACTCCAGGGTGATGCGCGCTCCGCTGGCGGTGGGCGTACCGGGCTTTCGCATGGCGTCCGTCGGGACGTCCATGGTGGTTCGTCGCGGCGCGGAGCAGCCGGCGAGAAAGCCCAGCACCAGCAGGACCAGGGCGTGGCCGAGGCTCCCCTGTCTTCGCATCCATCCCCTCGTCACGAGCCTCACTCCACCCCGAGCCAGCGCAGCACCGCGCGCCCCACGTCCGCGACGGTGGTGAAGCCTTCGACGTCCGGCGCGGGGGGGCCGAAGTAGAGCACGGGGACGCGGTGCAGGGTGTGTCCTCGCGTGGACAGGTCCTCGACGTTGCCGTGGTCGCTGCACACCATCACCCGGGCATCGGCGGGACGGTGTGCCACCACGGCGCGCAGGAAGGCGTCGAAGGTGTCCAGCGCGGCATGGGCCGCGACGAAGTCCTGCGCGTGGCCGGCCTCGTCCGCGAGGTAGTGCTCGAAGAAGGTGAAGTCCGCGCCCGCGGCCACGCGCCAGAAGATGTCGGCGGCCTCCTCGGGCGTGCGCTCGGGGGCGGGCAGGCCGTAGGCGCGAGCGTTGGCGCCGGTGATGTCCGGGGTGAGGCCGTCTCCGGCCCGGGCGTCCTCCAGGGTGCGCAGGGGCACGGGGCCCGCGGCGAAGGCCAGCTTGGACGCGGAGGGCTTCATGCGGCGCCGGGCCTCGGGGGTCGGAGTGAACTCCGGAGGCAGGGTGGTGG
>NZ_JABUMQ010000656.1:0-1460 GCF_013336645.1 Myxococcus sp. CA039A
CTGGGAGCCCGTCCCACCCCCGCTGTGGAAACCGCATGACATTGTTCCGACACCCCAGAGACCGCATCCCCGTCCTGCTGTTCGCCACGGTGTTCGCCCTGGACCTGACGGTCTACTTCACGGCGAGAAGCTGGTGGCTCCCCCTCCTGTGGCTCGCCCTCTGGGTGATTCCCAAGGGGTGGATCAGCGCCTGGAACCACCACCACCAGCACGTGCCCATGTTCCGCCACGCGCTGCCCAACCGGCTGCTGGAGGTCGTCTTCGGCTTCCAGACGGGCGTGACGTCCCACGCGTGGTTCCTGCACCACGTGGTCGGCCACCACCGCAACTACCTGGACCAGGAGAAGGACGAGGCCCGCTGGAAGCGCGCGGACGGGTCCACCATGGGCGAGGCCGAGTTCTCCGTCATCAACACGCTGCTGGCCTATCCCCGGGCCTACGCCGTGGGACGCGCGCAGCCGAAGGCCCAGCGCATCTTCCTGGCCATGGGCGCGCTCCAGGTGGCGCTGCTCGGCGTGCTGTTCTGGCACAACTGGTACAACGCCCTCTTCGTGTTCCTGCTCCCCATGGTGGCGTCGCTCTACGTCACCGTCTGGGCCACCTACTTCCACCACGTGGGGCTGGAGGCGACGGAGCACACCCAGGCCTCGTACAACATCGTTCACCGGGGCTACAACCTCATGACTGGCAACCTGGGCTTCCACACCGCCCACCATGCGAAGCATGGCGTGCACTGGTCCCAGCTCCCGGAGCTGCACGCGCAGTTGGCCAAGGACATCCCCAACACCCTCTACCGGCAGCCGGGCATCCCCTTCGTGTGGTCCAACCCGGAAGCGAAGATTGAACCGGGTGAGACGGAGCTGGGCGCCATCGTCCAGTGAGCGGCTTCGTCCCTCACCGCGAGCCCATATGGCCCGGGCTCGCGGGCGAGGGAGCAGCCCCCGGACAGGCGGAGGGCCGCGCGCCTTGACCGCCCCACCGCAATCCCCGATATCCCCTGGGGCGCGCAATTGATATTGCGTCGCAAAACCAAGTAGTCCGGGATTGCGGATGTTCTCACCGGTCACCTCCCTCGCGCTGCTCCTCTCGGTGGCCTCCCCGGCCCCGTCCACGCCGTCTCCCTCCCAGGAGCAGGCTCCGGCTACAGCCACGGCGGAGGCTCCTCCGAGCGATGAGGTCCAGGTGCCTCGGCGCCTCGACAGCGTCGCGGTCCCCTATCCCGAAGCCGAGCAGGCGGCCGGCCGCGAGGGTGAGGTCGTCCTCCGGCTCACGCTCGACGAGCAGGGCAGCGTGACGGACTCGGAGGTCGTCCGCTCCGCGGGCGCGGCCTTCGACGAAGCGGTGCGGACCGCCAGCCTGTCCTTCAAGTTCGAGCCCGCGCGCGTCCGGGGCGAGGCCGTGGCGTGCCAGATTGAACTGGCCCACACCTTCAAGCTCGACGCGCCTCCCCCGCCCGTCCC
>NZ_JABUMQ010000657.1:0-1458 GCF_013336645.1 Myxococcus sp. CA039A
CGCATTCCCCTTCCCCGGCACAATAATCCCCGACACCGGCACCAACGCGAGCCGCGGCTTCCGCTTCATCCGCCGCCACTTCACCGGCGGGAACGGCACCGTCTCCAGATACGTGTCCAGCGCCTCCAACTCCGTGTCCTCCACGTCCTCCGGCGCCTTCCCCTCCTCCACCTTCACCAACCCCAGGTGCAGCGGCAGGTCCGCCTCGTCCACCAGCGCGTCCACCAGCCCCATCGCCTTCGCCCTCGGCCCGCTGTACGGGCCTTGGTCGATCAGCGCCTTCACCTCGTCGGGCGTCTTGCGCCGCGCCACCGACACCGCGTCGACCAGCGTCGCGTAGCGCTCGTCCAGGAACGACTCCACTGTGCGCTGCTGGATGTCCGACACCGCCGGATGCGTGAACAACTCCGGCGCCGTCTTGTAGTCACCCCGCCGGATGAACTGCGGCCGGATGCCAATCCGGGACAGCCCCTCGCCCAGCGCCGTGGACTCCGCCGAGTACCCCACCAGCTCCAGCCGCCCCATGGGGGCCAGGAGCACCTCGTCCGCCGCGCACAGCACCGGGTACGTGTCCGTGTCCACCATCACCGCCCAGGACACCACCCGCTTGCCCGCCGCCCGGAACTCCGCCAGCAACGCCACCACCGCGTCGCGCTTCGCCCCCGGCAACCCCAACTCCTCCACCTCCAGGAGAATCCCCTTCACCTTGGGGTCCTTCGCCAACAGCCTCAGGGACTCGCCAAAGCGCTCCAGCGAGGTGACGTCCGCGGGCTCCGGACGCGAGCCTCCCCCCAGCGAGAATCGGGGCTTGCGCTGCTCGCGGTAGGGCGGATCCCCCGCCAACCGGAAGCGCACATAGGCCGGCCGGTGGCTGGCGGCGAACAGGCGGAAGGGCGCACCCAACAGGGTCCGCAGGAGCAGCAACAGGTTGGCGAGGGCGATGAAGGGCAGGCGCAGCATGGCGTCCGGAGGTGATGTGGGCACCCTGGCGCGTACTGGACAACGCTCTCCCGGTGCAAGCCCTGTTCAGCACTCCCGTTGGGTCGTGATAGCCTCCCCCCTCATGCGAAATCCCTCCCTTGCCCGACTCCTCCTGGTCCTCGCGCTCGCGACGGGCGGAGCGGCACTGGCTCAGCCGCGCAAACCGGTCCAGGACTTCAACGCCCCCCGTGAGCTCACCGCCGAGGAGCGCGAGGCCGCCAAGCAGCGCGCCATGGGCAACAACCTCAACTCCTACGGCAAGGACATCCAGGTGAAGACGCAGCCCTTCCCCTGGAAGGCCGTGGGCCTCGCCGGCCTCGTGTTCCTCGTCGCCATCCCCTTCGGCTTCCGCGCCTTCCGGAACACGACGAAGGAGATGGATGACGTGAACACCTTCGGCAACAACTCCAACCGCGGCGACGACGAGGCGGCCTGAGCCACCCCACCCCGGCCCTCAAGCCGGGGCCACCTCCACCG
>NZ_JABUMQ010000658.1:0-1439 GCF_013336645.1 Myxococcus sp. CA039A
GGATGAGTATCTGGGGTTGGGGGTGCCGGGAATCATCCGAGCGTTCGAGGACCCGGCGCTGCCGGTGTCCGCGTTCGCGTGGAAGCTGGCGTTCACGGTGGTGACGCTGGGCTCGGGGTTCTTGGGCGGAGAGGTGACGCCGCTGTTCTTCATTGGCGCGAGCCTGGGGAACGTGCTGGCGCGGGTGCTGGGATTGCCAGTGGACCTGGGGGCCGCGGTGGGGATGGCGGCGCTGTTCGCGGCGGCGGCGAATACACCGCTGGCGCTGTCCATCATGGCGGTGGAGCTGGTGGGCGCGGGGGTGCTGCCGCACGTGATGATTGTGTCGACGGTGGCGTATCTGCTGACGGGCCACCGGGGGATTTATCCGTCGCAGCGGATTGGGCGGAGGAAGCACGGCGGGCCGCTGCTGGAGCGGTGGGTGCCGCTGCGGGAGCTGGAGGCCCCCGGGCCACGTGGGCCCGGGGATTCAGGACCGGGAGGTCACGGCTCCGGGTAGTGGAACACGCGGCCGTCGTCACCGACGATCCACAGGTCTCCGGCTGCTGTGATGGCAATGTCGTTCAACGGCACGTTCGCCAGGCTCCCGGTCAGGTCCGGGCCCTTGGCCCAGCCATACGGTGACAGCCGGTGCAGCTTGCCGCCCGTTCCGCCCGTGCGCTTGTCCACCATGTAGCACTGCTCATTCAGCGGGTTCTGTGGGTTCTGCGTGTCATAACGCATCACCACGCTGGTGAAGTCGAACGGCGAGGGGGCGTCTGTCTTGTCCCACGTCGTCGCGCCGTCCCAGCGCCATACGGCTCCGGCTTCTCCCACGGCACAGGCTTTGTTCGCGCCCCCCATCCACACCGCAGTGGCCTTGCCATCCACGTTGGTGGGGTTGGACGTGTGTCCTGTCGGTGTCCCGGTCGGGGTCGTCCCAGTCGTCACTGAGTAGGACACGAACCGCTGCCTATCCACCCCCGCGCCCGTGCTGGATCCCACCGCGAGCATGAAGTCCTCTCGCAGGGCATGCAGGCCGTAGGAGTTGAGGCTGCTGTCGTTCAGCTCGGTGAATGGATTACCAGAAGCACCCACCACCCACCTATACAGACGCCCCTCCGTGTCGGACAGGTAGACAGTCGTCACCCCTCCGGACTCGAAGCCCACCATTCCTGTGATGTTCTGTGAGGTGGGCAAAGTCCCGGGCCCACAGGGGGCACTCGTCCCAGTATGCCTAGCCACCCATCCTCCCTCACCGCCTAAGATCACAGCGCCGCTGGAGTCCACCCAGGAGACCGTCCAGTTGTGGTTATCACAGTGGTTCGTGTTGAGCGGAGGGCTCCCGTCAGGGGGGGGCGGACTCGGGGTATCTCCGAAGCTGAAGCTCTCGAACTTCTGATTGGCCGCCTTGCGCACCGCCAGCTTGCCACCTCGGCCCGCCACCCAGACAGGATATC
>NZ_JABUMQ010000659.1:0-1419 GCF_013336645.1 Myxococcus sp. CA039A
GGCATGATTTCGGGGATGGGCATGCGGGGAGGTTCCTGGCTCGAGTCGCGGGGCGCTCAGGCGGTGGTGGAGCAGAAGCGCTCGTAGTCGATGAGCTCCACCTTCGCGCCCGGCGCGCACACCGGGCATTGCGCGTCCCGGCGCAGCTTCAGCTCCTGGAAGCGGGTGCTCAGCGCGTCGAAGGTGAGCAGCCGGCCGACGAGCGACTCGCCCTGGCCGAGAATCAGCTTGAGGGCCTCGTTGGCCTGGAGCAGGCCGATGAGCCCGGGCAGCACGCCCAGCACTCCGGCCTCCGCGCATGAGGGCGCGAGCTCCGGCGGCGGCGGGGCGGGGTAGAGGCAGCGGTAGCAGGGCCCCTGGCCGGGGACGAAGGTCGTCACCTGTCCCTCGAAGCGGAAGACGGAGCCGTGGATGTTGGGCAGGCCCTTCATCACGCACGCGTCGTTGAGCAGGTAGCGGGTGGGGAAGTTGTCTCCGCCGTCGAGGACCAGGTCGAACCCCTCCAGCACGCGCAGGACATTGTGCGAGGTGAGCCGCTCCTGGAAGGGGATGACGCGGACGTCTGGGTTGAGGGCTTCAATCGCGGCCCTCGCGCTGACGACCTTGGGCTGGCCCCGGCGCTCCTGGGTGTGGAGCACCTGCCGCTGCAGGTTGCTCAGGTCCACCACGTCCGAGTCGACGATGCCCAGCGTCCCCACGCCCGCGGCCGCCAGGTACAGCGCCGCCGGAGAGCCCAGCCCGCCCGCGCCCATCAACAGCACGCGCGACTTCAAGAGCTTCGCCTGCCCCTCCTCGCCGACCTCCGGGAGGATGAGGTGTCGGCGGTAGCGCTCCTTCTGTTCGGCCGTGAGCACGAAGGGCTTCTCCACCGGCAGCGCCGCGTCGCTCCAGCGGTTGTAGCCGCCCGCCAGCGAGGCCACGCGTGTGTAGCCCAGCTCCTTGAGGCTCTTCACCGCCAGCGCCGAGCGCGTCCCGCCCGCGCAGTAGACGACGAGCTCCTCGTCCCGCCCGGCCCGCTCCTCGATTCGCAGCTCCAGATAGCCCCGGGGGATGTGCACGGCGCCAGGCAGCCGTCCGCCCGCGTACTCGTCAGCCTCCCGTACGTCGATGAGCTTCACCTGGGCCCGGTCGTCCAGGAGCCGCTTCACCTCGTCCACGGTGACTTCGCGAATCTCCTGTTTCACACCGGCCAGAAGCTCACGGAAGGATGGGGCCATGGGGCGGGGTATAACCCGAGGGCGGGGCGTGTTCCGCTCGGGATGAAGCGTCCGGGGCGGACAGGCGGCCGGTCCCATGGATTTTCCGGCCCCGGGCGTTATAAAGGGCCGTTCGAGAGGAGATTTTCCCGACATGGATACGACGACCACGACCCCCGCCCCGGCCACCACGACGGCCCCCCAGTCCGCCCCGCCCGAGGCC